>CAZCFX010000011.1:9661-13782 GCA_964498085.1 uncultured Gammaproteobacteria bacterium | reverse complement strand
AATCATGATTGGTTAGCTAGTTTAACCATGGAAGAAATAATTAATCTCACTTCCAATGTTACTGTTCAGCAGATGATTGAAAGAGATATGTTTCAAAAGAGAATCAAAGAAGAGAAACCAATTTTTCTTCATGAATTTTTATATCCAGTCATGCAAGGTTATGATAGCGTAGCGATGGAAGTTGATGTCGAGATGTGCGGCACCGATCAAATCTTTAATGCTTTAGTTGGTCGCACCTTGTTGAAAAAATTAAAAAACAAAGACAAGTTTGTGGTGGCGGTTAATTTGATGGAGAATCCAATCACTGGCGAATTAATGTCCAAGAGTCGAGGCACTGGTATCTTTTTGAATTTTTCCGCCGAAGAAATGTATGGCGCAATTATGAGTCAGCCGGATGAGATGATTAAAGTTTTTTTAATCAACAACACCCGCCTGCCTTTGAAAGAAATTGATACACTACTAAAAAATGAAAATCCTCGTGATGCCAAAATGAGAACTGCTTGGGAGGTAGTGAAAATTATTAAAGGCGAATCAGAAGCTAATCACGCTCAAGAAAACTTTATTCAAAAATTTCAGAAAAAAGAAGCGCCAGCAGATTTGTTGGAAATTTCCGTTGGCGGTGAAGAAACTTTGATTAACATTTTGAAAAAATGCCTGCCAAAAAAGAGTGGTTCCGATTTACGTCGCTTGCTTGATCAGGGAGGAATAAAAATTGGTGAAGAAGCAAAAAAAGACGGCCAAGAAAAAATTAGTATTCCTGCCGCCGGTTTGGTTTTGAAGGCCGGCAAAAAAGATTGGTTTAAAATCGTAAAATAATCAAAAATACAAAAAAGAGCCCTGGCGGCTCTTTTTTTATTGCCTTTCATTTTTTCCCATTTTTGCTTATAATACTGATTATTAACCGAAAAATATTATATGAAAAATCCAGAACTTCTTGCTCCGGCAGGGAACCTCGAAAAACTAAAAACCGCTTTTTTGTATGGCGCCGATGCGGTCTATCTTGGCATACCAGACTTTTCTTTGCGAGTGAGAATCAATGATTTTGATTTCCCAAAAATTATTGAAGGTATCAAATACGCTCATAGCTTGGGGAAGAAGGTCTATGTGACGATTAATATTTTTGCTCATCAAGGACATCTCAAAAAATTGCCAGCCTATCTCAAACAACTCAAAAAAGCTCAACCGGATGCTTTGATTGTTTCTGATCCTGGAATTATTCAAATTATCAAAAAAAATTGGCCAGAAGCAGAAATTCATTTATCCACTCAGGCCAACTGCACCAACGCTGCTGCGGCCCAATTTTGGTATGAGAATGGCGTTTCTCGCATTGTTTTGGGTAGAGAAGTCACTCTCGCTGAAATCAAAGAAATTCATCGCGCGGTGCCAAAATTAGAATTGGAATATTTTATTCACGGGGCGATGTGTATGGCTTATTCTGGACGCTGTTTTCTTTCCAAAGAAATTCTTGATCGTAGTGGCAACCTTGGTGATTGTGCTCAACCTTGCCGTTTTGAATATTCCATCAAAGCCAGAAATCATGAAGAAGAATTTGAATTGGTCAAAGAAGAGCATGGCACCTATTTATTAAATTCCAAAGATCTTTGTTTAATTAAACATATCAAAGAATTGAAGTCGGCCGGTGTTGTTTCTTTCAAGATTGAAGGGCGAGCCAAAAGTGTTTATTATCAAGCCTTGGTTTGTGGTATTTATCGTCGTGCCTTGCAGGCTAAAGACCAAAAAGAATTGAATTTTTTAGAAAAAGAATTAAAAACCAAATTAGTTAATCGTGGTTATACCACCGGTTTTTTGCTGAACAAAAAAGCTGAACAGAACAACGACTGTTCTCATTATTTGAGTGATTGGGAATTTTGTGGCCAAGTAATTGAGAGTAAAAAAGGAGAAATAGCCATTAAAGTCCACAATACCATCAAAATTGATGATAATTTAGAGCTTATTCTGCCGGCTTATGATATAATAAAAATAAGGCCAAAGCATCTTTTTTTGGCCAAAGACGGAAAAGAAGTTACTGAAGCCCATGGCGGTGGTGGCAGCCAGGTTGTTTTATTAAATTTACCGAAAAATTGTCCAGCCGTTCCGGTTGGCGCGGTGTTGTGCCGTAAGAAAAAATAATTATGTTATCTTACATCAAAGGGAAACTAATTCACAAAAATAATTCATTTGCCATTGTTGTTGTTCATGAATCACTGGGTTACCAGATTTTTTCACCAGAAAATTTATTAGCCACTTTGAAAGTTAACGAAGAAGTAGAATTTTATTTACATCACCAGGTTAGGGAAGACCAAAATGATTTGTATGGTTTTAAGAATCTTCCTGATTTGGAATTATTCCAAATGTTAATTTCTGTTTCCGGGGTGGGTCCAAAATCTGCTTTGGCAGTTTTGGCTTTGGCGGATAGTAAAGATATTAAAGAGGCAATTATCCGTGGTGATGCTGCTTTATTAACCAAGGTTTCAGGAATCGGCAAAAAAACTGCCGAACGTTTAGTTTTGGAATTGAAAAATAAAGTAATGAAATTATCCAGCGGAATTGCTTTCACTGAATCGCCACTCAACACTTCTTCAGGTGACGAAATTGATGCTTTAATGACTCTTGGTTATTCTTTGCCAGAAGCCCGAGAAGCTTTGAATCGAGTACCAGAAGAGATCACTAAAAGTTCAGAAAGAGTAAAATTTGCCCTCAAAAAAATGAAAAGTTAATTTTTTGACTTTTCTGCCCATTTTTATTAGGATATAACTGTTATGAAACAATCTATTTTATTTACAAAAACCCTAAAAGATGCTCCGAAGGACGAAACCAGTTTGAATGCAATAACTTTGATTCGAGCTGGCTTTGTCGACAAAGTTGGTGCTGGTATCTATACCTTTTTGCCTTTGGGGATGAGGGTGATGGAAAAAATCTTGAAAGTCATTCGTGAGGAAATCAACTCTACTGGCGGACAAGAAATTTTAATGCCAGCTCTTTTGCCAAAAGAAGCCTGGGAGACCACTGGTCGCTGGGAAAATTTTGATGCCTTATTCAAACTAACCGGCAGCGATAGTCGAGAATATGCTTTGGGGGCAACTCACGAAGAAGCAGTCACTCCATTGGCCAAAAAATTTATTTTTTCTTATCGTGAACTTCCTTTTTCGGTTTATCAGATTCAGACCAAATTTCGCAACGAAAAAAGAGCCAAGGCTGGTTTGTTGCGCGGCCGAGAATTTTTGATGAAAGATCAATATTCTTTTCATGCCAACCAAGAAGACCTGGACCGTTTTTATGAAGAAGTAAAAGCCGCTTATTATCGTATCTATGAAAGACTGGGAGTTGGTGAAATAACTTATTTAACTTATGCTTCCGGTGGCGCTTTCGCCAAATATTCTCATGAATTTCAAACCTTAGCACAAGCGGGAGAAGATCATATCTATATTTGCGATCACTGCAAAATTGCGGTTAATCGTGAAATTATTGAAGAACAAAATTCTTGCCCAGTTTGTGGTAATACCGAATTACGAGAAGAAAAAGCAATTGAAGTAGGAAATATTTTCAAACTTGGTACTCGTTTTTCTCGAGCTTGTAATTTAAATTACACTACCGCTGAAGGCGAAAGCGAAGAAGTAATAATGGGTTGCTATGGAATTGGTCCAAGCCGTTTGCTGGGAACAATTGTTGAAGTCTATCATGATGAAAAAGGTTTGAAATGGCCAAAAGAAATTGCGCCTTTTCAAGTTCACTTGTTGTCCCTAAAATCAAATAAGGAAGCAGAAGAAATTTATCAAAAATTAATTGCCCAAGGTGTTGAAGTTTTATATGATGATCGCGATGTTTCCGCCGGCGAAAAATTTGCTGATGCTGATTTGATTGGTGTTCCAGAAAGAGTAGTGGTTAGTGCCAAAACTTTAGCCGAAGATTCAGTGGAAATAAAGAATCGTGATTCGGAAAAAATTGAAACAATAAAAATAAAAGATTATGTTCAAAGATTTTTTTAGTCGCTTTAGCCATGATTTAGGAATTGATTTGGGAACCAAGAACACCTTGGTTTTTGTTGCTGATAAAGGAGTGGTAATTAATGAGCCATCAGTAGTAGCAATCAACAAGCGAACTAATGAAATTTTGGAAGTTGG
>CAZCFX010000011.1:0-9561 GCA_964498085.1 uncultured Gammaproteobacteria bacterium | reverse complement strand
GGAAATGAATTTGATAACAATATTATTGAATATATTCGTGAGGAATTTAATATTTTAATTGGCGAGCAAGTTGCTGAAAAAATAAAATTAGCTGTTGGTTCAGCAATGCCAGTTGATGCTCCACAAGAAATGGAAGTTCGTGGTCGTGACTTGGTTAATGGTTTACCAAAAGCGGTGATTGTTACTGATAAGCAAATCAGAGAAGCCATGTCGCGCACAGTTGGTAAAATTATTGAACACATCAAAATTATTTTGGAAACCACTCCGCCAGAATTGGTTTCTGATATTTACGAAAAGGGAATTTTCCTTTCCGGCGGCGGTGCCTTGCTCCGCGGTTTGGATAAAGCTATTTCTATCGCTGCCAAAATCCCAGTAAAAATCGTTGATGATCCGCTAACCTGCGTTGCTCGTGGTACTGGTTATCTTTTGGAAAACAAAGAACTTCTCGAAAAAGTGGTTCTGCCTTCAGTAAGTGAATAATTTAAAATTAAGCTATGAAAAAAAACAGTCTAAATTTTTTCATTAATCGACGAGTAATTATTTCGTTGATTGTTTTAGCTTTGATTTTAATCGGCCATTATTCCGGTCTCTTAAAGCCGTTAGAAGGGGCTGTTTTTTCGGCGGCCAAACCATTAAATAAAATATTTTATTCAAAATCTTCAGAAATTAGTAATGGTTCAGAAAAAAGTGAACGCAATCTTTCGGAAGAGTTAGCTTCCTGTCAGCAAAAGACGGTTTCTCTGGCTGTTGATTCAGCAAGGGCTAATGAATTGCAGGATGAAAATAATAAATTGCGTGCTTTTATTAATTTTTTTAGTAATCATGAATACCGAAAAGTTTATGCCGATGTTTTGGCTCAGGAATTTTTAAGCGAAAAAAATGAAGCCAGGCAAAATATTATTATTGATAAAGGTTTCAAAGATGGCGTCTCGGTTGGCTTGGGAGTAATTAATGAAGAAGGAGTAATAATTGGTAAAGTTATTGAAGCCAAAGATCGTAGCGCAAAAATTTGTTTGATTACTTCCAATTCTTGTAAGTTGGCCGCTACTTTACAGAATCAAGACAAGACTACCGGGGTGAGTGAAGGGAATTTGGGTTTAACCATCAAGATGAATTTCATTCCGCAAACCGAAAAAATAAATATCAATGACTTGGTGATTACTTCCGGTTTGGGCGAGATAATTCCGCGCGGTTTGTTAATCGGTCGAGTTTCCGAAGTGATGGATAAGAGTAATGAAATTTGGCAGAGCGCGGTTATTGAACCTTTGGTTGATTTAAATAATTTAACAATTGTGGCGGTCGTTTTACCTTAATTATGACTTCACGAATTTTTAAAATTTTTTGGATTTCACTAATAGCGCTTTTGGCGGTATTTTTACAATTTTCTTTTATTTCGACCTTGCCAGTTTTTTTTCGTGCCATCAATCTCCCCTTGGCCTTGTTGTTGATTGTCTTAATTTTTTTCAGTTCTTCGGAGGCTTTGATAATGGGATTTTTCTTTGGTTTCATTTTTGATTCTTGGTATTTTTCTCCTTTTGGTACTTATTTATTATCATTTTTAGCGATTGTTTTGTTTGCGCAAATTGTTCTCGATAATTGGTTGACTAGTCGCTCTTTCTATTCTTTTTTAATTCTCGCTGTCACTTCTTCTTTTGTTTATAATATTATTTGGAGTTTGATTAATTTTATTTTTTCTTTAGGTGGCGATGGTGGTAGATTTTTTCTTTTCTCTTGGGATTTTATAAAAAATTTATTTTTTTCAGCGCTTTGGTTGGCGCTAATTTGTGGTCTTGTTTTTATTATCCTTTCCCAAATTAGTCATCGCTTGAAGCCGGTTTTTTTGAAGAAATAGCGATTTTTATGTTATATTAAATCTATGACAAAAATTATTACAATCGGTGGTGTTACTAAAGATATTAGTTTTGGTGTTTCCGAAGGGGTGATTATTAATAATCACCGAGATCTTTTACGCCAAGAATTACTCGCCTTTGAACGTGGGGCAAAAATTAAAGTAGAAAAATTTCATCACTTGTTTGGTGGTGGAGCAGCCAATACTGCTGTTAATTTTGCTAAATCAGGTTTTGATGTTTCCTGTGCTGCTGCGATTGGTGATGATCATGAGGGGCAGGAGATTTTAGCAAATTTCAAAAAAAATAAAATAAAAACCGATTTAATCTCGGTAGAAAAAGGAGCAGAAACTGGTTTTTCTTTTGTTTTGGTGGAAAAGTTAGGAGCAAGAATTATTTTTGCTAATCGTTGTGTGAATGATGATTTTTTTCTCAAAGAAACAACGGCCGCAAAAACAAAAGCAGCCGATTGGGTCTACATCACTTCTCTTGGTCGTTATTGGGAAAAAACTTTTAAGCAATTATTAAAAAATAAAGATTTGCACCTAGCCTGGAATCCAGGAGTTCTTCAGTATCGTTTGGGTGGAGCCGCCTTGGCACCTTACCTCAAAAGAACGGAAATATTATTTTTAAATTTTGACGAAGCTTTGGAATTGGTTGCTTCTTTTCCGGCTTATCGTCATCAGAATCGCAGTTTTTTCTTGCGAGTAGAAAATTTGTTAGCTGCTCTGAAAAGTTTTGGTCCAAAAATTGTCGTAATTACTTCTGGAGAAAAGGGAGCTGATGCTTTTGATGGTCAAGATTTTTATCATCAAGATATTGAAAAAGAACAGAAACGAGTGGATACTACTGGTATTGGTGATGTTTTTAATTCATCAGTTTTAATCGGTTGGCTTTTATCCAAAGGAAATTTACAAGAAGCCTTGAAGGCGGCCGCCAAAAATTCTGCCGCCAAAATCAGTCATTTGGGTGCTCAAAATGGCATTATTGATTTGCGCCCATTTTTTAAAAAGAAAAAGAAAAAATAAAAATAAATTAAAAATATGATTAACGGAGTAATTATCAAACCAATTGAAAAATTTACTGACAATCGCGGTTCTTTGGCGGAAGTTTTTCGTCAGGATGCTTTAGATTTTCATCCAGCAATGGCTTATTTGAGTTGGACTAATCCAGGAATTGCTCGTGGGCCGCACGAACATGTTTATCAAAGTGATTGTTTTGCTTTTCCTGGCCCAGGAAATTTTCGTTTGCATCTTTGGGATCGTCGTGAAGGTTCTAGTACCAAAGGAGAAAAGTATGAAGCGGTAGTTGGCGTTGATAATCCTTGCGTGGTAATTGTTCCACCAGGCGTGGTTCATGGTTATCAATGTATTTCCGAAGAAACCGCAATGAGTATTAATTTTCCTGATAAATTATATCGAGGACTAAATAAAAGCGAAGAGGTTGATGAAATTCGCTGGGAAAATGATCCGGAATCTCCTTATCAAATTAAATAAAATTTATGTGTATTTTTTGCCAAATTGCTAATGGTGAAATTCCAGTAGAGCCAGTTTTTGAAAATGAAGACGTTTTTGTTTTTTTGGACAATAATCCGGTTAATCTCGGACATTGTTTGATTGTTCCAAAACAGCATTACGAAAGCATTGAAGAAACTCCGGCTGATATTTTACAAAAAATTTCTTTGGCCGCCAAAGAGGTTGGTGCTAAAATAAAAAATCTTCTTGGCTATTCAGCTTATAATATTATTGTTAATAATGGTTCAGCTGCTGATCAAGAAATCATGCATACTCACTGGCATTTGGTTCCTCGTTTAGAAAAAGGTGAATTGGGCGTATCAAAGGAATCAACTTACCAAGAGGGAGAAAAGGAAGAAATTTTGAAAAAATTAAAAAAATAATTTATGAAGATTCTTGTTACTGGCGGCGCCGGATTTATCGGTTCCAATTTTATTCTTTATTGGCTAGCTAATCATCCAGATGATTTTATTATTAACTTTGATGCGCTGACTTATGCTGGCAATTTAGAAAATTTGTCTTCTTTGGTAGGGAATAGTCATTATCAATTTATCCAAGGAGATATCACTGATGCGGAAGCAGTAGAAAAAGCAGTTCAGGGAGTTGATTTGATTGTTCACTTTGCTGCTGAAAGTCATGTTGATCGCTCCATCAAAAATAGTGGTGCTTTTATTCACACCAATGTTGAAGGTACTCGTGTTCTCTTGGAAGCCGCAAAAAATAATGGCATGATTCGTTTTCATCACGTTTCTACTGATGAAGTTTTTGGCGCCTTATCTTTTGACGCTCCAAAGTTTAACGAACAAACTCCTTATGATCCACGTTCACCATATAGCGCCAGCAAAGCTTCTTCTGATCATTTAGTGCGCGCTTATTATCATACTCATGGTTTGCCGATTACTATTTCCAACTGTTCCAACAACTATGGCCCCTATCAGTTTCCGGAAAAATTAATTCCGCTGTTTGTTACCAATTTAATTGAAGGTAAAAAAGTTCCAGTTTATGGGGAAGGAAAAAATATTCGCGACTGGATTCATGTGGAAGATCATAATCGTGGGGTAGAAAAAATTATTGAAGCTGGCAAGATTGGAGAAACCTACTGTTTGGGTGGTGGTAATGAAAAAACTAATTTGGAAATTACTCATAAAATTCTCGAATTAATGGGCAAAGGGGAAGAAATGATTGAAAGAGTTGCTGATCGCCTTGGTCATGATTTGCGTTATGCGATTGATTATTCCAAAGCCGAAAGGGAATTGGGTTGGCAACCATTAATCAGCTTTGAAGAAGGTTTGGCCAAAACCGTAGAATGGTATCAAAACAATCCTGGTTGGTGGCAAAAATTAAAAAAATAATAAAAATTTTTAAAATAAAAATTTATGGAAAAAAGAATCTTTGTCGTCGAAGACGACGCCGCTCTGCTTTATGGTTTGGAAAGTCATTTTTCCTCTGAAGGTTTTGTAACTGAAACCTCAATGGGTGATGAAGACATCGACGAAATTATTAATAAAATAAAAGATTTTGGTACCGAATATTTGATTCTTGATTTGATTTTACCAAAGAATGACGGCTTTGAAATTGTGAAAAAAATCAAAGAAGATGAAGAATTAGCTGATTTGCCAATTTTTATTTTTACTGACCTTTCGGATGAAGATAGCAAGAACCGCAGTTTGAAAATGGGTATTGACTATTATTTCATCAAAGATGAGTTTGAAACTTATGAATTTGCTGAAAAAGTAGTAAAAATAATCAACAACAAAGAGCATGGTCGCAGTGATGACGATGACGGTGATGATGACACATCGCTTGATTTTATGGATTAAAATGCTAAGATAAAGGGTATGTTTATCAAGCGAATCGGGATTGATCTCGGAACAACTTATACTTTGGTTTATCTGCCAAAACGGGGGATTGTAATTAACGAACCTTCGGTGGTGGCGGTTTCTATTGAGGACCAAAAAATCCTGGCAGTCGGCAACGAGGCCAAGGATATGATTGGTCGTACTCCAGACACCATCAAGGCTATTTGTCCGCTGAAAGATGGAGTAATTGCTGATTATCGCACTACTGAGGCGATGATTCGTTATTTTATTAACAAAACTTTGGGTGGTGTTCGTTTTTTTCGTCCAGAAGTAATGGTTGCTGTTCCAGATGGTATTTCTTCAACTGAACGTCGAGCCGTGATTGAAGCAACAATCGCTGCTGGTGCCAAAGCTGCTTACATCATTAAGGAACCAGTAGCCGCCGCAATTGGTGCTGATATTCCGATCGGTTCATCTACTGGCCACATGATTATTGATATTGGTGGCGGCACTGCTGAAATGGCGGTGATTTCCTTGGGTGGAATCGTTGCTTCTACTTCTGTGCGAGTTGGCGGAAGCAAGTTTGATGCCGCAATTTTGGAGTACATTAGAAAAAAATATAATTTAGCGATTGGCGAAAGAACAGCCGAAGAAATAAAAATCGGGATTGGTTCTGCTTTGTTCATGGAAGACAAATTGAGCATGGAAATTCGTGGTCGCGATATTGTTTCTGGACTTCCTCGTTCAATTAATGTTTCTAGTGATGATGTGACCGAAGCAATTCAGAACGAATTGGAAATGATTGTGACAGCAGCCAAAAAAGTTTTACAAAAAACTCCAGCAGAATTAGCTGCCGATATTATCGACAAGGGAATTGTTATTTCTGGCGGCTCAGCATTGCTCAGAAATATTGATCAGTTGATTTCTCGCGCTACTGGCGTGCCAGCCTACATTGCTGATGATGCTTTGCTTTGTGTCGCCAAGGGGACTGGTATTGCTTTGGATAATTTGGATTCTTATAAGAGAAGTATTTTGGCCACCAAGTAGTCGCTTTAATTTTGAACGAACTGCTTAAAATATTTTAAAAAATATGTTAATCGGCATAGATGCTTCACGTGCTAATAGACTTAGAAAAACTGGTACCGAATGGTACTCTTTTTATCTAATCAAAAATTTAGCCAAGTTGGATCAACAAAATAAATATCTTTTATATTTAGATGAGGAGCCAAATGAAGATTTAAAAGAAATAATTAAAGACAATAAAAATTTTTCTTTTAAAGTTCTAAACTGGCCCCTTAATTTTTTCTGGACCCTAGGAAGATTGTCTTTGGAAATGTTATTTTGTCCACCAAAAGTTTTATTTGTCCCGGCACACACAATGCCTTTTTTTGCGCCCAAAAAAACAGTGATTACTATTCACGATGTTGCTTTTGCTCGTGAAGATCGTTTGTATCGTAGTGAAGAGGCAAAGACCGAAGCGAAATGGTCAAAAAAAACTATCAAATTTTTGGTAAAAATTATTATGAGAGGGAAGTATCAGGCCAACACTGTTGATTATTTGGAATGGTCAACTCGTTTTGCTCTCAAAAATGCCGGTAAAATTATTACGGTTTCCGAATTTACCAAAAAAGAAATTTTAGAAATTTATCCTTTTGCCAAGGCAGAAAAAATTACCCCAATTCACAATGGTTTTTCCGAAAGTTATCAACCGATTAATTCAATAGAAAAAATTAATCAAGTTTTAACTAAGTACGGTCTAGAAAAACCATTTTTGCTTTATGTTGGACGTTTAGAGAAAAAGAAAAATACTCCTTTATTGATTGAGTCTTTTTCGATTCTCAAAGAGTGTCATCCAGAAATCAAAGAAAAATTAGTTTTAATCGGCAATGCCGGCTTTGGTTTTGATGAAGCAAAATATTTAGTTGAACAATTCAATCTCACCAGAAGTGTAGTTTCCACCGGCTGGATTGAGGAAAATGATTTGCCAGTTATTTTTAATGGTGCCACTTCTTTTATTTTTCCTACTCGCCATGAAGGTTTTGGTATTCCGGTAATTCAAGCTATGGCTTGCGGTGTGCCAACCGTCGCTTCGGACATCCCAGTTCTAAGAGAAGTTGCCGATGAAGCAGTTTTGTATTTTGATGCTAACGACAAAGACGCTTTAGCTGAAGCAATGGCCAAATCAATTTTAGACGATTCGCTACGCCAGGATTTGAGAGAAAAGGGAATTAAACGGGCCGCCAATTTTGGTTGGGAAAAATGTGCTCGGGAAACTCTTTCGGTGATTGAAAACTGGTAGCTCTCCATGCTACAATAATCAATATGAAGAAGCGTCTGACGATTCTAGTTTTAGTATTATTGCTGGCCAACACGCCGGTCGCTTTTGCTGATTTCGTTCCTAATGATTCTTTTTATCATAATCAATGGTATTTTTCTCGTATTGACGCTGAAAAAGCTTGGGAAAAAACCAATTCCTCACCAAATATTGTCATTGCCGTGATTGATTCTGGAATTGATATCAAACACGAAGATTTGAAGGGCAATATTTGGACCAACAACCAAGAAATTCCTGGCAACAATTACGATGATGATCGTAATGGTTTTGTTGATGATACTAATGGCTGGGATTTTATTGACAATGAACCAAATCCAAGTCCTCAATTTGCTAATGGCTGGACTGAATCTGGTGTTTCTCACGGGACAATTATCGCCGGAATTATTTCTGCCAGAGGCGACAACAACCAAGGAATAGCCGGAATTACTTGGCAATCAAAAATCATGCCGCTCAAGGTGCTTAATGATCGCGGCGAGGGTCGATTGTCTAGTGTGGTGCGCGCAGTTGACTATGCCGTCAACAATGGAGCGGATATTATCAATCTTAGTTTTACTGGTTCTACTTATAGCGAATCTTTGCGAGAAGCTCTGGAAAGAGCTTATAACAAAGGAGTAGTGGTGGTGGCCGCCGCTGGTAATGAACAAAATGGCGGTGGTGATATTAACACCGACAAAAAACCAATTTATCCAGCTTGTTACAAAGGGCACAACCGAGAAGACTTGGTGGTTGGGGTGGCAGCAACTGATGCCTTGGATCAAAAAACAAGTTTCTCTGGCTACGGATCAAAATGTGTTGACCTGACCGCTCCGGGAATTAGTTTTTTTAGTACTATCACCAAAGGAGGAAACGAAAAAGAAAAAAATAAAAAATATGACGGCTATTGGTCCGGAACTTCAATGGCTTCAGCAGTAGTTAGTGGTGTTCTTGCTCTGACTATGCAAACCAATCCGGAATTATCTGGACACGAAGCTTTAGATATCGTTTTGGGTACTTGTGATAATATTACTCAACTTAATCCGGCCTACAAAAATCAATTGGGTTATGGACGAGTTAACGCCAATCGCGCCGTATCTTTTGCTCAAGAATTATTGTACGAGTATTCAAATTTAGTTGTCGCTGCGCCAGCCTCCGCAGTTGCTGGACAGGAACAACAAAAGGTAAAAGTATTTTCTGTTTCCGGAGATTTAGTCAAAGAATTTGATCCTTTCCCAGGATATCGTGGTGGTATCAAAGTTGCTAATGGTGAATTTGATGGCAAAGAAGGGCAGGACTTGGTGTTTAGCGCTAATGGCAATCAATTAAAGATTTTTTCTTTTGATGGCAAACTAAAAAAACAATTTTATCCTTTTGCCAAAAATTACAAAGGAGCCATCTCGCTAGCGGCAGCTGATTTCAATAGTGATGGTCTGGATGAGATTATTGCCGCTCCTTCCGAACAAGCTTTACCTTTGAAGATTTTTGGTGCCGACGGAAAACTAAAAAAAGAAATTTATCCTTACGGTAAAAAATACAAAGGAGGTATCAATGTTTCCGCTGTTGATTTTAATAGTGATGGAAAAATAGAAATCATTGTTTCTTCAGCTAGCGCCCAGGAGAAAGTAAAAATTTTTAGTGAGACAGGCTCTTTGTTGAAATCATTTAATCCATTTGATTTCAGTTATAAAGGAGGAATCAATATCGCGCCAGTTTTTATTTTTGATCAAACAAATCAAAAAAGTAGCAAGCTGGCTTTTGTTCCGACTGGCAACATTGAATCGGTGGTCAGAATTTATAATGGTAATTTTTCTTTGCAACGACAATTTCTGGCTTTTGATCGCACACAAAAAAAAGGAGCAAACTTGAGTTCTGCTGATTTTGATAATGACGGCTTATCCGATTTGGCAGCTGCTTCCACTAATGGAGTTTCTTCGCAGATCAGATTGTTTAGCAATGCCGGAAAAGAAATTAATGCTTTTAGCCCTTACGGGGAAAGCTTTAAAGGTGGGGTTAATTTGGGAGTAATAAAAATAAAAAATTAATTATATTGCTATGGCTAAGAAAGTTATTTTTGAAAAGAAAAATGTTCT
>CAZCFX010000010.1:0-22206 GCA_964498085.1 uncultured Gammaproteobacteria bacterium | reverse complement strand
GGCGTGGATGAAGCTGGTCGAGGCCCCTTGGCCGGTCCGGTTGTGGCTGCCTGTGTGGTAATCGGTTCAGATTTTGTGATTGAAGGCGAATTGGAAAAAGTAATAGATTCCAAAAAATTAAGCGCCAAAAAACGTGAAGAGCTATATAAATTAATTCGCGAAAAAGCTTTGGCAGTAGAAATAGGCGTTGTCTCGCCAAAAATAATTGATAAAATAAATATCCTCCAAGCCAGTTTATTGGCAATGAAAAAAGCGGCTGAAGGATGCAAAATTGTTCCTGATTATTTATTTATTGATGGTAAATTTAAAATCCCAAAAATTAGTACCGCTCAAAGTGCAGTAATTGGCGGCGACGGAAAAGTTTTTTGTATTGCCGCCGCTTCAATTATTGCCAAAGTTGCTCGTGATTGGCTCATCACCGACGAAGCGAAAAAATATCCAGAATACCAATTTGAAAAACACAAAGGTTATGGTACCGCCCTTCATTTGGCAAAACTAAAAGAATTTGGTCCCTGCCCGATTCATCGCCAAACTTTTGCACCAGTAAAAGATTTGCTAAAAAAATAAACCCTCTAGTGAAAACTAGAGGGTTTTTGCTAAATAGATTTTACTGAATAATTTTTTTGGTTTCAAAAACAAAGTCTATCGCTAATAAAGTATTGGCGAAAATAAGTTCTGGCGGTAAATTTTTAGCGGTTTCAAATTCTTCTTTCTTTTTATTGATTCCAAAAAATGAGATCGAAATTGTTTCATGTTCGGTGCATTTATAATCACTGATTGTATCACCGAATAAAATAATTCTGTCATCAGAATAAATTTTCTCCTGAGCATGCAAATAATTCCAAACCAAAGGTGATGGTTTGTGATGACCGGGTGTATCCAAGGTACTGATAAAATCAAAAAGATCTAAATCAATTTTTGATAATTCAGCGGCATTAACGAAGGATTCATATGACCGATTAGTGAGAATGCCAATTCTGTAACCAGCCAATCTTAATTCTGTTATTTTATGAATCAACCCTTCAGCAACTGGAAATACTGTTTTGAAGGAAATTTCCAAACATTCCTCCATAACGGTTTTTTCCATAAATGGTGTCCAAAAAAATTTTTTTCCTAATCTAGAAAATAATTCTGTCCAAGGAATACCACTAAATTCGGCGAAATCCTTCGGACCTAATTGATAACCATGATTTTTAAGAACATTAATAATAATGTCTTTTTCTGCGTCCGAGGAATCTATCAAGACTCCATCGAAATCAAATACAAAAACGTTAGCGTTTTTGACTGCTTTGATTACTTCTGTAATTTCTTTCATTCTCCTATTTTTTTGTTTTAAAGTACTATCTTTTAATTTATTTTCTTAAATTCTGTTTTCTTAAACGAATACTAACTGGGGTAACTTCCAAATATTCATCTTCGTTAATGATACTCAAACCTCTCTCTAAAGTAATTTCCCAAGGTGGAGTAAGTTGAATTGCTTCGTCACTACCGGAAGCACGAACATTGGTCAGTTTCTTTCCTTTAATTGGGTTAACATCCAAATCATTTCCTTTGGCCACATTACCAACGACCATTCCAACATAAACTTCCGTGTTTGGCGCAATATATAAAACACCTCTTTCTTGTAGATTCCAGAGAGAATAAGCCAAGGCTTTTCCGGCAATCATGGAAACCATTGAACCAAGTTGATTGCGTTCAATATCACCAGCGTGAGGTTTGAAGCCAATAAAATGAGAGCACAAAATTCCTTCACCGCGAGTATCAACAATAAATTCATTGCGATAACCAAGAATACCACGAGTAGGAATTTCAAAAATAATTCTGGTCTGTCCGTTGTGAGTGTGAAGATTGGTCATTTGGCCTTTTCTTTTCGACATCTTTTCAATAACGATACCGGACAAAGCTTCTGGAATATCAATGGTAATTTCTTCGTATGGTTCAGTGGCCACTCCATTTTCTTCACGGATAATTACTTGTGGTTGAGAAACTTGCATTTCATAACCTTCTCGACGCATATTTTCCAATAAAATAGCGATGTGAAGTTCGCCACGACCATAAACTTTATAAAAATTGGCATCAGAAAAATCTACTCGTAAGCCAACATTGACTTCCAATTCTTTTTCCAAACGTTCTTTAACTTGGCGATTAGTAACAAACTTTCCTTCCCTGCCAGCAAATGGAGAATTGTTGACTAAAAAATTTAGACAAATAGTTGGCTCATCGATTTTGATGGCTGGCAATGGAGTAGTGTTGGCATTGGTGCAGATTGTGTCGCCAATATTAATTTGGCCCAAACCAGCAACCATTACAATATCACCAGCCTCAGCTGATTCTATTTCTTTTCTTTCCAGACCGGAAAAAGTAAAAAGTTTGGTGATTTTGGCGATACGAGGAGCGGCTTCATGGCTCAAAATAGTAACGTTTTGACCAGAAAGAATTCTTCCTTCATAAACTCGGCAGATAGAACAACGACCAAGAAAATTATCATAAGCCAAATTAAAAGGTTGAGCAGCAAGAGGTAATTCTGAAGCTCCCTCTTTGGAAGCGACTGCAACATGTTCCAAAACAGTTTCCAATAAAGGACTCAAATCTTTTTGTTCATCGCTTAAATTTTTGATGGCAAAACCTTTTTTGGCAGCAGCATAAACAACTGGAAAATCAAGCTGTTCATCATTTGCTCCCAAATCTAAAAACAATTCATAAACCATTTCCTGAACAACATCTGGACGAGCAGCTGGTTTGTCAATTTTGTTAATTACCACAATTGGCTTCAACCCTAACTCTAAAGATTTTTTTAAAACAAATTTGGTTTGTGGCATTGGCCCTTCTTGAGCATCAACTAAAAGTAAAACACAATCAATAGAACGCAAAATACGTTCAACTTCTGAACTAAAATCAGCATGGCCAGGAGTATCAACAATATTAATTTTGGTATCTTTATAAAGCAAACTAGCGTTTTTTGAATAAATAGTGATCCCTCTTTCTTGTTCGAGGGCATTAGAATCCATACTGGCAACATTATAACCAGCCTGGTGCAACAAAGCATCGGTGAGAGTAGTCTTTCCGTGATCAACGTGAGCGATAATGGCGATATTTCTAATTTCCATAGATTTGGCTTGATTCCAGCAAGAGCGGACTTGATAATTTAAATACCAAAAACTGTCTTACAAAAAGAAATACGCGCCTTAAATCGCGTAGTTCTTGCGAATTTTTATTTTTATTACTGTTTATTATTGTGAGAAAAGTATAACCGAAAAACTGAAAGGTGTCAACATTAGCTCAAAGGATAAATTTCCTCTTTGCCGTCTTTCATGTTTTTTATTTTATATTTATTACTTTTTTCTTCCTCAGAACCAAGGATTATTACTTGAGAAATTTCTTTTTTATTAGCATAATCCAAGGCTTTATTAATTTTTTGTACTTCAAAACCCAATAAAACTTCCTTCCCTGCTGCTCTTAACTTTTTGGCTAATTTTCTGACTGAAGAAAGTAGGGACTCATCAAGAAGCGGCAAATAAAAAACTTCCGGCTTGTTTACTTTTCCCTCAATTAAATTCCAAGATTCTAAAAATAATCTCATCATTTCATCACCAGGAGCAAAGCCTACTGCCGGGAAACTAGCCGAGCCAAACAATTCCGCTAAACCATTATAGCGTCCGCCACCGAACATGGCTCGATTGTTATCTGGGTGAGTATCAAAAACTTCAAAAACCAAACCATCATAATAATCAAAACCGCGAATTACTGCCGGATTAAAATAAACATTTCCGTAACCAAGTTGATTCAAATCAGCGATAGTTTTTTTGATTTCCAACAAGCCAGCGTTTTCTGATAATTCCGGTAAAACTTTTTCTAAATCTTCGATAGTTTTACTTTCCATGAAAGAAAAAATCTTTTCAATAATTTTATCAGTCAAACTAGCTTCTTTTAATTTGTCCGCCAAATCTTTTTTGGATAATTTTTCCCATTTATCCAAAGTGCGAACAATAGAAATTTTTTGTTCGTTAGCTAATTTACCGCAAAGCGCTAATAAACCATCCAGTAGCTGACGACTATTCAAAGACATCTTGAAAGATCCTTCTGGCGCACCGAAAGCAGCCATAATATCAAGAGATAATTGCAAAACTTCCAAATCGGCACTTGGTGAATCACTGCCAAAAATATCACAATTCAATTGCCAAAACTCGCGATTGCGACCACGCTGTGGTTTTTCATTACGCATAAAATTGGCAATGGAAAAATATTTCAAAGGTTTTGGTGAGGCTGAATAAATTTTGGAAACCATTCTGGTTACTGAAGGAGTTATTTCTGGACGAATACAAAGCTCGCGACCACCCAGGTCGGTAAAAGTGACTAATTCTTTACCACCAATATCTTCTCCAGATTTGGCGCGGTAAACTTCAGCATATTCTACTAAAGGAGTTAGATATTCTTCAAAACCATATTGTCGACAAACCTTGCGCCAGGTTTCAAAAATATAGTGACGAATGGCAAATTCATCGGGAAGCCAATCGCGAGTGCCTTTCGGTTCCTGGTTGGATAAAATTTTGGTTTTCATATTTTTCATTAAATAAATTTTTCGTCTTTTATTTCTTCAGGCAAATAAGGTAAGTCAGTTTCACCATCAATCGGGGTATATTTGTAGCCTTCACCATAACCTAAATTCTTCATTAATTTTGTTGGCGCATTTCTGATATGTAATGGCACCGGCAGAGATCCTTTTTTACTAACCACTTCCGCCGCTTTGTTGTAACCAAAATAAACAGCGATGCTTTTGGGTGATTTTGCTAAATAAACAGCAGTATGAGCTAAATTAACTTTACATTCTGGCAAACCAGTTTTTTGACAAGCATCATAAACCGCATTAGCTAATAATAACGCACTATTGTTGGCAAGGCCAATATCTTCACTAGCAAAACGAATCATTCTTCTTGCCACATAAAGCGGGTCTTCCCCTGCTTCCAAAAGACGAGCCAAATAATAAAGAGCAGCATTAGCATCACCGCCACGCATTGTTTTGTGAAGTGCGGAAATCAAATCATAACGGTCATCACCACTTCGATCATGAGAAAGCATCGGTCGAAAAGCAATTTTTTTGATTAACTCTTCGGTTATTTTTTTATTACTTGAAGCAAAAGCAATCAGATCTTCCAGAATATTCAGAGCACGACGCGCATCACCGCCAGATAAATTAGCAATAGTGGTTAAGGCTTCAGAATTAATTTTTCCCGATTTGGTTTTGGCGGAATTATCTTTTGCCAAGGCTTGCTCCAAAATTTTGATAATTTCTTTCTCAGTTAAAGTTTTGAGGATTAGAACTTTGGAACGAGAAAGCAAAGCTCCATTAACTGAAAAGCTTGGATTTTCGGTGGTGGCACCAATCAAAGAAACTGTCCCATTTTCTACTTGTGGTAAAAGAGCATCTTGTTGAGCTTTATTCCAGCGATGAATTTCATCAATAAACAAAATCGTTTTTACTCCCAAACGACGATCTTCACGAGCACGATCAAGGATTAGGCGCAGATCTTTGATACCACTTTCAACGGCTGATAGTTGCACAAAATTCGCCTTGGTTTCTTTGGCGATAATTAAAGCAAGAGTTGTCTTGCCGCTTCCGGGAGGTCCCCAAAAAATTAAGCTTGGCAGATGATCGCTTTTGATAGCGCTAGCTAGCCAGCTCTTTGGACCAACCAAATCATCCTGTCCAACAAATTCACTAAGATCAACAGGACGGACTCTGGAAGCGAGCGGAGAAAAAGTGTCGCTCATAAATTTAATCTAATTTTATCATAAATAAACCCAAAATTCAACCAGAAAAATAATTTACAATTGGCTATTTTTACGATAAAATATCAATATATGTATAAGAATCAGAAAATTTGCGTTGTGCTGCCAGCCTATAATGCCGAGAAAACTCTAGCCAAAACCGTTGCCGATCTTCCAGAAATGATTGACGATATTATTTTAGTGGATGATGCTAGTCAAGATCGCACCATGGAAGTTGCTAAAGAGTTGAATTTATTTGCTGTTCAGCACGAAAAAAATACTGGTTATGGTGGCAACCAAAAAACTTGTTATCGACTAGCTCTCGAAAGAGGAGCTGATGTCGTAATTATGATTCATCCAGACTATCAATACGATCCACGTCTAGCCAGATACTTTGCTGAATTGATTATTGATAATTATTTTGACGTTGTCTTGGGCAATCGTATCCGTTCACGCAAAGAAGTTTTGGCTGGTGGTATGCCAATTTATAAATATTTTTCTAATCGTTTATTAACGATTACTGAAAATATTATTAGTGGCCAAAATTTGAGCGAATGGCACACTGGAATGCGCGCTTATTCCCGACAAGCTCTTTCGGCTGTTGATTTTTCAAAAAATTCAGATGATTTTGTTTTTGACTCCCAAATGCTTTTCCGTTTAATTGCCAAAAAATTCCGTATTGGCGAGATTCCGGTACCAATCCGTTATTTTCACGAAGCATCTTCCATTTCTTTCCGACGCAGTTTGCGTTACGGAATACTCACCCTGGCAGCAGGATTAACTTATCTCTTCGGCGGATATGAAAAAGATAAATAAAGAAAAAATTTTTTTGTTTATCAAAAAATATTTTGCTCTTTTTTTATTGGCTCTTATTCCTCTTGCCTTTTACTGGCAAACAACGTCTTTTGAACTAAGCTATCTTGATGATCAAAACCTAATCGGAGAAAATTTTTCTGTTATTAAAAATGCCAGTATTGGTGATATTTTTTCCAGTGATCCATTTTTTTCCGAACAAGCATTTTTTTATCGCCCCTTACTGGAATTTTCTTTCTGGTTGGATTATCACTTTTCTGGCGGGTCTTGGCCGTTTTTTTATTGGCACAATATTTTCCTAAACTCTGCAATGGCAATCCTGATTTTTTTTCTTTTTAAAGAATTGGGCCTCAAGAAAAAAGCTAGTTGGTTTATGGCCGCCATTTTTTCTGTTCAACCAACCTTATTACCGGCAGTAGCTTGGCTGCCAGGAAGAAATGATTTGCTCTTGGGGGTTTTTTCTTTGGCGGCAATTCTCAGCTTTATTCAATTTCAAAAAAACAAGCAAACAAAAACCCTAATCTTTCATTTTTTCTTCTTACTCTTGGCAATTTTTTCCAAAGAAACTGCAATCCTCTTACCGCTTATCCTAATCTTTTTTATTCCCAATATTTTTGATTTCAAAAAGCTCAAAGAAACAATCAAATCACCATTATTAGTGGCACCAGTTTTGGTTTGGCTGACCAGCGTGATTTTTTATTTCTTATTCCGTTTCGGTGCTATTGGTGCATCATCCATGTTTAATCTATCCGATCTGTTTATTGGTATCGATTCGGCAATCAAGGCAATGTTTGTTTTTTTTGGAAAATTTTTCTGGCCTTTTAATCTTTCTACTCTGCCGGTCAATGCCGACACTTCAATTTGGCCAGGAATAATTATTTTTATCACTCTCCTGTTGGCTGCTTGGCACAAAAGAAAAGAAGTAAACAAAAAACTTTTTTTCTTTGGTTTGTTTTGGTTTTTTATTTTTATTACCCCTTCTTTAATCTTTCAAAATAATCCAGATTACGGCGTTGCCTTTAATCTTGAACATCGCCTATATTTACCGGCCGTTGGCTTGTTGATTAGTATCCTTTCTTTCCCAAAATTATCACCCCGTCTCGCAAAAATTATTCCACTAACAATTTTGATTAGTGCCTTGGTAGTTTCTACTTGTAGAATAAAAGATTTTGCCAATGCCGATTCTTTCTGGAAAAAAGCAGTAGAGTCCTCCCCTTCTTCAGCCTTTGCCCACAACAATCTAGGTGCAATTTATTATCTTAATAACGAGAAAGACAAAGCTTTGAATGAATATTTACAAGCCCAAATAATTAATCCAGAAGAAAAATTAACCTATAATAACATCGGCCTTTGTTTGATGGACAAAAATTATTTCAAAGAAGCAAGATTTTATTTTAATCAAGAATTAAAAATTAATCCCGGCTGCACCAATGCTCTTTATAATTTGAAATTACTGAAATACAGAGAGTCAGAAAAAAAATAAAATAAAAAAAAGACTGTTCAGTTTTAACAGTCTTTTTTGTTTAGCAAAGTTTTAGTAATTTCTTTTCTTGTTTTTAATAATTGCCATAAACAAAGTAGGGACAATGAATAAGGTTAAGAACGAAGAAAGCATTAAACCAAAAATAATGGAACATCCCAAAGCACGCCAAGTTTCATCAGACAAAGTGATTGGAATAATACCAATAATAGTACAAATAGAAGTAATGAAAATTGCTTCCATTCTGGATTTACCGGCATCAATAATTGCTTCCATAAAAGGAATACCACTGCGCAAATTGAGACTAATTTTATCTACCAGAATAATCGCATTTTTTACCACGATACCAAACAACGCCAGGACACCGATCAAGCCAGGAAAAGAAAGATTAACGCGAACAACCGCCAAACCGAAGAAAACACCGATTAAGGCGAGAGGGATAGTTGTTAAAACCACAAAAACTTTCTTAACCGAATTAAACTGAATAATCAAGGTAATCATGATCAAGAAAATAGCCACAATCATCGCCTGCAAAATCGACATCACTGATTCGGCATTCTGTTCATTTTCTCCACCATAGTGAATTTCGTAACCATCGGGAAATTGATAGCCTTTAATCTTGCTTTCAAAGGCCGATAATATTTCAGTAGAGTTGGTTTCCGCAGAAGCGGCAGCCGAAAGAATTACTACGCGCTTCTGATCAATTCTGGTAATTGTTTCTACGGAAGGTTCGAGTTTGATTGTGGCGACATCCTTCAAAAACACTGGTTGATTTTGCAAATTAAGAATCTGTAAATTTTGCAAAGCTTCCAGGTCTGGAATTCTTTCTTCGGAAAAACGAGCAATCACTTTCGTTTCTTCACCATCTTTTAATACCGTAGTTACTTCTGTGCCAGAAATCGCCAAGCGCAAAGTTGAACCAACTGAAGCAGCATTCAAATTATAAAGTTCCAAACGAGCTGGATCTAGATGAAAAGTATAATCAGCCGGTGAATCCTTTAATGATATTTCCGGATTAACCACGCCAGGAATTGAAGCCAGTATTGGTTTTAGGTCAGCAGCAATCTTGTCTAATTGCTGCAAATCTTCACCGGAAATTTGCGCTTCAAAAGCAGAGCCAGTGCTTGGTCCGTTGGCCGGAAGATCGACTGAAACATTGGCCTCATTAATATCACTTAAATCTTCTCTAATTTTATCGCCTAATTTATAGGATTTGATTCCCCTTTCTTTTTCTGGAACTAATTTGATAGAAATTGATGATAAATGAGAAGAACTAGAGCCGCCGCCAAGAGCACCAAAACTGGAAGCGGAAGAACCAACAATCGTGTTAAAATTATTTATCTCTTTGTATTTCAAAAGACGACTTTCAACTTTCTTAACAATTTTATCACTCTCTTCCAAGCTCAAGCCCACCGGTGCTTCAATATTAATATAAAGATAATCAGAATCAGAAGAAGGAAAAAACTCCGTCTTCACAATACCAGTGAGAGGCAAAGAAATTGCGGCAAAAAATAAAACAACAACAAAGGCAAGAGTTTTGAAGCGACTGCGCTTTGTTTCCAACATGCGGCGAAGATATTTTTCGTAATAAGGAAGAATCGCATTAAAATTAACAATGCCGTGCATTAAACGATCAAAAAATCCCTGATGAGCACCTCCCTGTTCGCGCAATTTTTTCTTGATTAAATCATCATCCTCCCATTCTTGTTCAATCAAATAACTATTCCGAACTAATTTTTCTTTACCGCCAGCACGATACCAACGAATTAATAAAAATAAAGGAACCAAGAAAATCAAAGAAAGAGAAACACCAATAATTTTATTTGGTAAAAACAAAAAAGCAAAAATCGCCGAAACAATTCCTAATAATAAAAAGGTAAAAGTTTTTTTGGTAAAGCGAACACGTTCCAATATTGCTGCCAAAGGATGGTTGATAATCAAAGCAATAATTAATGATGAAGCCAAGGTAACCGAAACCGTAATTGGGATAGATTTAATAAATTCCCCAATCATTCCAGTTGCCAACAACAAAGGCAAAAAGGCCCAAATAGTAGTGAGAGTGGTGGTGGTAAGAACAACTTTAAAATCATTAAGCACTAAGAGTACCGCCTCTTCCGGGGTAAATTTTCCGGTCCTTAAATATTGTTTAGTCGCTGAGACAACCACAATCGCATCGTCAACGAGAAGACCGAGAGATAAAATCAAAGAAAAAATAGACAAGAAATTCAAACTAATTCCTGTCTGTAACATCACGCCGAAAGTGGCAAAAAAGACCAAAGGAATTGCCAAGCCAGCAACCAAAGCTTCCTTGATACCAATAATCAAAAACAAAACCACAAAAACCAAAATGATAGTCAAAATAAAATCATGAATCAATTGATCAAATTGCTGATCAATCATGTCAGCATAATCAACAGAAACTTCATAACTATAACCATCCGGTAAGCGTTTGATTTCTTCCTGAGTAACAAGATTGGCTTCTTCAACAGTATCAATAATTGATCCACCGGTTTTTTTAACTATTTGAATAGTCAAACTTTCTTGAGGTTGAGAACCTTTGGTGGAAATTCGAGAGTAACCAGTTTTTTCAATTGCTGTCTCTTTAACGGTAGCAACATCTTTCAAATAAACAATCGCTCCTTCATTGGAATGATACAAAGGTATATTGGCCAAAGTTTCCACATCAAAAAATCTAGCATCAACTCTTACTGGATAAGAAAATTTGCCAGCATTCAAACTGCCGGCTGGCACAGCCAAGTTTGCTGCCATTACGGCATTGTTGGCTTGATTGGCGGAAATATTATAGGTGCTTAATTTTTGTGGATCAAAAGCAATTTCAAATTCTTTTTCATCGCCACCAGAAATATTAACTTCACGCACTCCAGAAATTTTTTCCAATTCATCTTTAATATCTTCTCCAGCCTTACGCAAAGCAAAACCATCATAAGGACCAGATAAAGAAATAGTCCAAATTGGTGTATCGTCCAAAGAAATTTCTTGAACTATTGGATCACTAGCGTCTTTTGGTAAATTATTTTTGGCATTAGTAGCAGCATCGCGTAGTTTGCGAATTGAATCATTCAAATCAGCCTTAGCATTAAATTCCACCGTCACCATGGAAATTGAATTGGAAGATTTGGAGGTAATTTTATCAACATCACTGATGCCAGAAATTTTCGCTTCAATTTTTTTTGTTACCAACTCTTCAATATCAGAAGGAGAGGCTCCCGGATAAGAAGTGATCACCACAGCAATCGGAATTTTTACTTCCGGAGTAGATTCACGTGGTAGGGACATAAAAGAAAAAACCCCAATACCGGTTAAAATAATAATCATCATAATCACTACTCGAAAATGAGTAATGAAAAAATTCAACCAACTCTTTCGTAAATTTGGATCAAAAGTTAATTTTTCCAAATAAAGATGATCGGAATTTTTATGTCCAGATTTCGGCAAAGGAGAATTTTCTGGAGGAGTAGCCGGCAAATCATCAAAATTTTCCGGCTGATGAAGATTTAATTTTAAATCCATATAATCAATTATTATTTTTGCTGAGGAAGAACACTTTTGCTAGCTGCAAAAGTGTAAGCAATCAAGTCACCTTCTCTAACTAATTTATTTCCTTCGACGATAATTAAAGTTTGTGGAGGGTAATTAGTAATTTTTACTTTTGCCAAATCACCCAAAACACTAACAACCTCAATTGGTATTTTTTTAGCTAGATTATTTTCAACAATCATTACTTGATCACCATTTTGTCCGATTTCAATTGAAGAAAGCGGCAAAAGAATAGCGCCAGCCTCTCCAGCAACTGATTTGGTAATTACAATTTTTACATTAACCACTGTACCAAGATACAAAGAAGAAGAATTTTCCAAAACAATTTCTACCGGAAAACGGCGAGTCAAAGTATCGGCTTGTGGTGAAATGGAAGAAACAATTCCGTTAACTGTTTCTTCGCCATTAGAAACCGAGGCCAACAAGCCTGGTTTTAGGTCAGCCAAATTTTCTGGTTCAACAAATATTTTTACTTTTGTTTTTTCGGTTTGACTAATTGTCGCTACTACTTGCCCAACAGAAACTGTGTCGCCATTATTAACCTTCTGAGTAATAGTTCCTTCAATTGGTGAAACTACCGAATGAATATCATAAAGACTTTGCAAACTTAACAAGGCATTATTGTATTGTGATTCTGAATTTTCCATTTGCACTTTTGCAGAGGCAATCTGAGATTCAATCTTTACTTTGGCATTATCGTATTGATTCTGAGCAAGGCTGAGCACAAATTGTGATTGATCAATCTGACTAGTATTTCCTGTTTTTAAATTGTTTAAGGATTGCAAAGCGCTAGCTTCTTGTTGTTTAGCCAGTTCATAAGCTTTTTCTAAAGTAACCAACAAACTATCATTATTTAAAGAAGTATTAGAAAGACCCTGCTTGGCACTATTTACTTGGTTCAAAGCACCATTAACCTGAGTTTGATAAGTAGAAGCGCTAGTCTGTAATCCAGACAAAGAAACTCCCGTTGGCGAGCTTTGTGGTAAGTTGCTGGAAGAAACAGATTTTTCAAACAATAATTTAACATTATCAATCATGACTTTGGTTGATTGAACTAATTTGATGGTTTCATCCACTTTATTTTCTGTACCAGAAAAATCTTTACTTAAATAATTTTTGTAAGCTGATTTTGCCTGACGATAAGAATCGCTAGCCTTGCTGTAAGTCGCTGAATCAAGAGCACCTAAATTGGTTTTGTAAGAGATAGAAATTGTGTTATCTTCATCAAAACCGGTCAAAGTATTAACATTGGAAATGACCGTACCGCACAAATTAGCCGCTGAATCAGCAGCAATATCGGCATTAGTGTCCGTGCTCTCTTCTCCTTGAAGATTTAATTTTTTGCGATTCTCCAAAGACAATCTTGCTTGTTCGGTAGCAATCTTGGCAGTTTCATAAGCCAAGTTAGCACTTTTCATACTTTCAGCAGTAGTGAGGGCTAGATTTTCCTGTCCTTTAGCTGCTTGGTCACGAGAAATTTCTGCCGCTTTTAAATCCTTCACAGAAGAAACTAGAAGATTATTGTAATTAGTTCTCGCTAATTTATAAGCTGCTTGAGCTTGATTAACTGCTAACTTTGCCTGCTTGATTTGTGAAGAATTAAAATTGGCCGGATTGTAGGAAGTGGAATTGACGTCATCAATCTTGGCTAATTCCTGGCCAAGAGAAACTTTATCACCGGCATTAGCTTTGAATCCAGAAATTGTCCCTGAAGTTTTGGCAATAATTTTCGCTTCAGAATCAGAAACAATCAAACCCGGATATTCCAATTCCCTATTTGCTGACAAACTTTGAGCGATTTCTTGGACGACAACATTTACTGCTGTCGCCTCGGGTGCCGGTGTTTCATCTTTTTTCTTGCCGCAAGCAGTCAAAGAAAAAATCGACAAAACCAAGAGTGGTATTAATAAATAATTTTTTTTCATATGATAAATAAATGATTAATTAAAAGGAAATTCTTCTAGCAACTCCCCAGAATAATAAAATTCATAAGCAAGTGAACCAAAAAAATATTTTTCACCATTAATTTCAATTGTTGAACCGCCAACCAATGGATTCTCTTTCGGAATAGAACGATTAAAACCAATATTGAAAAGAGTGGCAACAATTTCCGGACGATAATCAAGATTATAGCCAGCCTTTGCCCATTGAGTAGATATTTCTTTAATAATTAGGGCGCCGTACAAATAAGAATAATAATGATTTTTTTCGTTAGTTAAACGATTATATCGCTCTTTGGCTTGATCCACTTCTGCAGGAAATTCCAAAAGATTACGATACTCATCGCCAGGATAAAAAGGCGAATCAATATTCCTTAAATTGTCTTCGGTTGCGATAGCCATCTTTTCTTTGATGGACATCACTCCCCAAGCCATCTTATTTGCATTTGCTAATATTTTCAAGGGTTTAAAGACTTTCTCAAATAACTCCCTTTGAGTGTAATAAAGGCGAAGTTGTTCCACAATTGCCACTGAAAGTAACAAACGTGGCTGAACACCAGATTTCAAAGAGGCCTGATTTATGGTTTCTTTATCCTTTAGTAAAGCTTCTTTGATAATTTGCCAATATTCACTATTTTGCCAAGTGAAAAGATTTTGGTCCTTTGGATTAGCGAGTAGCGTTGTTAGCTCCTCAAAAGTTGGTGCATTAGCATCATCTTGTGTGCATTGCGATAATTCTTGAGCAAAAGCTTCTCGATTAGGCAAGCGCAATTTCATCGCTAAAAGCATTTTATCCAAAAGAGTTTCGGAGCGCGAATTTTGATAAGCCCGAAAAATTGCTGCTGCATTGTAATCATTAAACTTGGCAGCGACGTTAATTTTGCAACGATTTGCTTTTTCGTGCGGGCCATAAATAGATTCATTTTCCGGTAAAGCAGCAGAAATAAAATCGTTTAATAAACTATCGTCTTTTTTGGCTTCTAGATTATATTCAAAAGAATCGGCATTTTCCTCTCCGGCAACATTAGTCCAACCGAAGCGTACGGCAAAAAATCCTGCCGCCAGCAAGAGAATAAATGCTAAAAATAGGGCAAGTACAATCTGTAGTGCCCGATACCAGAATTTCTTCATCTTTTATAGTATATCAGAGAGAAAACGATAAAAAAAGACTTTGCTTTAAAAAGCAAAGTCTAGGAGTTCATTGAATTCATTTTCGATTGATAATTTTTTTTCTTTACTAATTTTGCCAAATTTTTTAGGCCAATTAGGGCAACAATTAATAAAAAGAGAGTCTGATGTTAATTGAGAAATTTTTTCTACTATTTTTTTAATAGTAGTGCTTTTTCCTTGAAATTCATTAAAGGCATGCTTTCCCAATAAAAGCTCCTCTGAATTTGAAATTTCTTGAAAAAAAATAATAGAATCTTGACGATTAAAATCAATTTTTGTTTCAAAATTAATTTCTTCACCTTTGAGATAGAATTCTCGCAAAGTGATATTTGCCTTTGAACAATGTAATTTGTCCAATATCTGGCAAATAATTTGAAAAATGATTTCGTTTTCCATTGTTTCCGGTTTTTTTTGTTTTTTTAATGTATGAGCTAATCTTAGGTATTTTTTTGATAATTGTCAAATAAAACTAATTCAACTGCCAAATAGTAAAATTGAGAACAGTGGCGAAACAAACCCACAAAAAATAAGGAATTAATAACCAGGCCGCTCGACGATTAAGGGTTTTGAAGTAATAAATATTTAGAATAATTGTTACTAGTAAAATTAGGATTTCAACAAAAGCCAAAAATGGACTACGGAAAAAGAAAAACAGAAAAGACCATAAAACATTAGCGACTAATTGAACACTGAAAAAGAAGATTGCTGATTGACGATATTCTTTGTCTTTGTCTTTTTTCTTTTGATGTCCCTGATTCCAAACTAAGAATAAAGAAATCCCCATCAAAATAAACAACAAAGTCCAAACTGGCGCAAAAAGCCAAGCTGGTGGTTGGAAAAATGGTTTATTTAAAAGTGGATACCAATCATTCAAGGAAGTAGAGTTTGCCAAAGAGCCAAGAAGACCAGCAAAAAGAGTAATAGCCAAAGAAGCAATCAAGCGCCAAACGCTTTCATATTTTTTCATATAATTATTTTTTTATTTGACCAAATCGTATATTAATTATTTTAGCATAAAAAAATAAAAATCGGGAGAGTTTTAAAAAAATATTAGGACAACTTGCCACAAAAAGTTTTTTTCGCTACAATGTTTTTTTATTGAAAAAAAATTTATGAAAAAAATAATCAGTCTTTATGGTCGAGCGGCGGCCGGAAAAACCACTCAAGCCAACCTTTTACACGAAAAATATGGCTTTTATCAATTTGGCATGGGCGAAAGATTAAGAGCAGAAATAGAATCTGGATCAGAGCTTGGAGAAAAAATGAGACCTTATGTTGAAGCTGGCACCTTGATTCCTAATGAATTAATGGAAAAAACTTTGGGTAATGTTTTTGTAGAAACAAAAGATGACGGTTTAATGTTTGACGGCTTCCCAAGAATGATTGATCAAGCCAAAATGATGGAAGATGCTTTAGAGGCTAGTTCTTCAGAATTGGATTTTATGTTTTATTTAAAAGTTTCCACCGAGGAAGCAGTACGACGCATTCAGGCCAGAGCAGAATTAACTGGACGTGAAGATGATAAAAATCCGGAAGTAGTAAAAATGCGCTTAGCGGTTTTTGATCAAGAATCAACAGCAGTTCTTGATTACTATCGCCAAAACGGAAAATTAATCGAAATTGACGGCGAAAAAAGTATTGAAGAAATTTTTGAAGAAATTTGTGCCATAATTGAAAAATAAAAAAATAAAAAAACCGCTATCATCTTGATAACGGTTTTTTGATATCATCCTTTAATTGCTTGCCATTTCTTAAAAAAACAACGATAATCTTATTATGCAAGTGCCGATTAGAAGAGCAGATAAACTGCCCCGCCAAAAATCAGACCCACACATTACCCAGGAAAAATTCCAGGAACTTTCGGCTGCTTTAAAAAAATTGGTAGAAGTAAAAAGACCACGTGAAGCTAGCGAAGTTAAACGCCTAGCAGAGATGGGCGACTTTTCAGAAAATGCCGGTTATCAAATGGCCAAAGGAAGACTGCGCGGCATCAATAAAAGAATTGATGAAATAAGTGATTTATTAAAAAGAGCGGAAATAATTATCCCCCAACAAAACGGAAAAATAGAATTGGGAAATTTGGTTACCTTGGAACGTGAAGGAAAACAAAAAAAATATCGCCTGCTCGGCTCAGCGGAAACTAATCCCGCTCAGGGAATTATTTCACACAATTCCCCACTCGGCAGCGCACTTTTGGGAAAAAAAATTGGTGATAAAATTGAAATTTCTCTCGCTGATAAAAAAATTGAATATCAAATTATTAATATCGAATAGATGGCAATCCTCCTACAAGCCAACAATCTAAAAAAAGAATATGGGGGCCAGAAAATTTTTTCCGGCCTTTCTTTTACGGTATCCGAAAAACAAAAAATTGGCGTTGTAGGACGCAATGGCGCCGGCAAATCAACCCTCTTCAAAATAGTTTGCGGTGAAGAAGAAGCCGATGAAGGCGATTTGATTATCGGTAAAGATACTCACATCGGTTATTTAAAACAAAACGAAGAATTCAAAAAAGATGAAACTGCTTTTGAATATTTGGAAAGACAAAGCGGAAAGCCAGAATGGGAAATAAAAAAACTAGCCGCCAAATTTGAATTAGAAAATGAAAAATTATCCGGACCAGCAGAAGCGCTTTCTGGCGGTTGGCGAATGCGCCTAAAATTAACTGGCATGCTCTTGAGAGAACCAAATCTTTTTCTTCTTGATGAACCAAGTAACTATTTGGATTTGAGTACAATTTTATTGTTACAAGATTTTTTGCGTTCTTATCGCGGTAGTTTCATGATTATTTCTCACGATCGAGAATTCCTTAAACAAACTTGCGAAGAAACTTTGGAAATTTCTAATACTGGTTGTTATCATTATCCTGGTAATATTGAATCATATCTCGCCTTCAAAGAAGAAAAACTAACAACCCTAGTAAAAGCCAACGAAAGTTTGGATCGTCAGCAACAACATCTCCAAGAATTTGTTGACCGTTTTCGCTTCAAAGCTTCCAAGGCCAAACAAGCACAAGCCGTAATTCGTAAAATTAATAAATTAGAAAATAAAAGAATTACTATTGAACACCAGGCCGGCATCACCAGAATAAATATTCCGCCAGTAGCCAAAAAGAAAAACACTGTTCTCAAAATGAAAAACTTGAGTGTTGGTTATGGCGAAAAAATTATTATCAGAGATATTGATATTGATTGCCAAGCCGGCGAAAAAGTAGCCCTCCTTGGTTTGAATGGTCAAGGAAAAAGTACTTTAATTAAAACCCTAAATCATCAATTAAAAACTCTACATGGATCTTTCCATTGGACAAGCGATAGTAAAATTGTCTGTCACTCTCAAGAAGAAATGGAAAAACTTTCCGGCAAAGAACAAGCGGGAGATTTTTTGAGAAAATCAGCCGCCAACGACATAAAAACAGAAGCCGTTTTGAAAATGGCGGGAGATTTTTTATTTAAAGATGAAGAATTAAAAAAGCCAATTAGTGTTCTTTCTGGTGGCGAAAGGTCTCGTCTACTTTTGGCTGGCCTACTCTTGTCCAAACCAGATGTTCTGTTATTGGATGAACCTACTTGCCATTTGGATTTTGAAACCACGGAAGCCCTTGGTATAGCTTTAAACAAATTTAATGGCAGCGTCTTTTTTGCTAGTCATGATCGCACTTTTTGCAGTTTAGTCGCCACCGATATTATTGAAATTGAAAATGGTGGTGCCAAAAAAAGATATGAAGAATATGAAGAATATGTCGCACGCTTAGAAAAAAAATTATTAAAAAAACCAGAAGTAGTTGAAGTAAAAGAAGAAGTAAAAAATGCCGCCACGATTAAATATCAAGAAATAAAAGAAAGAAGGAAAAGAATTCGCCAACTGGAAAAAGAATTGGAAAAATTGCAAAAACAAAAAAAGGAATTAATGGAATATTTTTTAGAGAATTATCAAGAATATAATAAAGAAAAAAATAATGAGTTGGAAGCCGTAAAGGAAGCTATTTGGCAGAAAGAAGAAGAATGGTTAAAGCTAACTACCAAAAATGAAGAAATTTAAAAGCCATCATCTTGTTAGACAATGGCTTTTGTTTTTTTAGTAACAGTCTGCGAAAATTTCTAAGAGCTTTTTTTGCTCTTTTTCTTGTTTTTTTCTACTTTTTGAATTAAATCCCCTGACTATCCATCGAAAATCTTTTTCTTCAAATTTTTCTCTTTCTTCATCTTGATGATAAAAATTTGATTCTGCTTCCGATTCTGAATAAATTGGATGATGAGGATTAATTCCTGCTTCTAATTTTTGATTTTCGTAAACAGCTACTAAGGCAAGCGAGCCGTAATTTTTTGGACTACGATTTTTTGGCATGTTTTTCTCCCTTTCTTTTTTTGTTAATGAATAATGAATTTTATTTTATATTACAAAGATAACATAAACATTAAATAAAGTCAAATAAAACCTAGATCAAATCTTCAAATTTTCCCTTAAATTCCTCTAATTGAGCAACAAAATCTTCCTTTTGCACCTGTTTTGTTAATAAACGCAAAAATCCTTTTGCCGGAAAACCAACCACCTTCTCTGCCCCTAGTAGAGTTTTTTGTTCTCCTTCTCCACCTTGAGTAGCGAATAAGCCCCAAGACTTAAATTCACTTTTGTAATTTTCCAAGAAAGCACGGACTGGACTAGAAATTGTCATCGCCCAAACTGGAGTACCAACCAAAACCAAATCATATTTTTTCAAATCATGAACAATCGGATCAATCAAAGCTAATTTTTTCAAGACCGCTTCCCGACCACAATTAAAATAACCTTTTAATCCTGAACGATCAGTTGGATCTTTTATTTCTTCAATGTCGGCAGCAAAAACATCTGCTAATTTTTCGGCTAATTTTTTGGTAACACCGGTACGGGAATAATAAATGATTAAAGTTTTCATATACTTCAACAACAAAAAAAGATTTTATTTAAATCTTTTTTGCTTAATATTTTGCAATCAAATTACAATATTGATTAATTTCTTGCTGACATAAATAATTTTCTTTATTTCTTGTCCATTCAATAAAGCAGAAATTTTTTCTTTCTGTAAGGATAATTCTTCAATCATTTTCTGATCAGCTTCCGCTGGCACCATCACTTCGTCACGAATTTTGCCATTGATTTGAATCATGATTTTAATTTCATCATCCAAAGAATCAATTAACTCTTGATCATATTTTGGCCAGAGCTCAGCGAAGATGGAATTTTGGCTACCAAGATTGTGCCAAACTTCTTCGCAAAGATGCGGGGCAAATGGTGAAAAAATAATTAATAATTTTTGATAATCAGCCAGAGAAATTTCTTTTTGTTTCTCTAATTCGTTAACCAAAATCATCAAAGCACTAATGGCGGTATTAAATTTAAATTCATCAATATCATCAGCAACTTTTTTGATTGTTTGATCAACTAATTTATTTATTTTTCTATCTTCATGTTCGGAGACAATTCGATCCTGCAACTTCCAAACTTTATCCAAAAATCTTTTTGTACCCACAACTCCTTTGGTGTTCCAAGAAATGCTTTGCGAAAAAGGACCCATGAACATTTCATAAACACGCAAAGCATCGACCCCAAACTCGGAAATAATATCTTCTGGGTTAACAACATTTCCCCAACGTTTACTCATCTTTCTTCCGTCTTGAGCTAAAATCAAACCAACATGAACCAATCTCTTGAATGGTTCTTTGGTGCTCACAACGCCAAGATCATAAAGAAATTTGTGCCAGAAACGAGCATACAATAAATGCCTGGTAGCATGTTCGGCGCCGCCAACATAAAGATCAACCGGCAACCAACGTTTTTCCAAATCTGAATCAACTAATTTTTCTTTATTTTTTGGATCGATATAACGAAGATAATACCAACTAGAACCAGCCCATTGTGGCATGGTATTCGTTTCTCGACGTGCTGGTCCGCCGCATTTTGGACAAGTAGTATTTACCCATTCAGAAATATTGGCTAAAGGAGATTCGCCAGTACCGGACGGTTCATAATTTTCTACTAATGGAAGTTTGAGTGGTAATTCACTTTCCGGAACACCAACTGCACCGCATTTTTCACAGTGAACAATCGGAATTGGTTCACCCCAATATCTTTGACGAGAAAAAACCCAATCTCTCATTTTGTAGTTTACTTTTTTCTTACCAATTCCCTCTTTTTCCAACCATTGGTACATTTTTTCTCTAGCCTCTTCGGAAGTTAAACCATTATAATCTCCGGAATTAATCAAAACACCATCTTCAATCATTGCTTCGTCATCTTTGTCTGCAGCGCCCGTGATAACTCTTTTGAATGATAAATTATATTTTTTTGCAAAAGCAAAATCTCTCTCATCGTGCATTGGCACCGCCATCACAGAACCGGTACCATAAAATCCCAAAACATAATCGGCAACAAAAACTGGAACTTTTTCTTTGGTAAAAGGATTAATGGCTTGAATATTTTTTAATTCAACGCCCTTTTTGTCTTTTTGCAAATCGGTTCTTTCCAGTTCAGTTTTGTTTTGTGCTTTCAAAACATATTCTTCCACTTCTGAATAATTTTCAATTTGTGATTTTAATTTTCCCAGTAAAGGATGCTCTGGAGCAATCACAACATAAGTAACACCAAAAACAGTATCCACACGAGTGGTATAAACGGCAATACTTTCTTCACTATTTTTAATCGCAAATTTGAATTCCGCACCTTCACTGCGGCCAATCCAATTGCGTTGTTGCTCTTTAATAAAATCTTCCCAATCTAAATTTTCGGTATCCAAATCATAAAGCAAACGATCGGCATAATCGGTCATGCGCAAAACCCATTGGCGTAATTTTCTTTGCACAACTTCGGTACCACAACGTTCGCACTTGCCATCTTCCAAGTCTTCATTAGCTAAAACGGTTTTGCAACCAGAACACCAGTTCACTGGCTCTTCGGATTCAAAAGCCAAACCGCGTTCAAACATCTTCAAAAAAATCCATTGAGTCCAACGATAATATTCTGGATCAATAGTGTTGATTTCTTGATTCCAATCATAAGTAAAACCAAACATTTCCAATTGCTGTTTGAATCTTTGAACGTGTTCGTTAACAAAAATATTTGGATTTATTTTGTTTTTGATTGCATAATTTTCCGCTGGCAAACCAAAAGCATCCCAACCCATTGGGTGAAGAACGGAATATCCTTGCAGCATTTTTTGTCTGGCTACCACGTCCGTAGCAATATACCCCTTCGGATGACCAACATGAAGCCCGGAACCGGAAATGTATGGAAACATATCCAAAACATAAAACTTTTTCTTGTCATCAGAATTAGAAAGCTTATACAAACCACTTTCTGACCAGTTCTTCTGCCATTTTTTTTCAATTGTTTGTGGATCGTAATGACCGTGTTCGTTATTCATAAAAAAATTATTACCACTTCAATATACTATAATATTTTTAATTTTTCAATAAAATTTAAATAAAATTAGGGTTTTAGGAGATA
>CAZCFX010000009.1:0-22853 GCA_964498085.1 uncultured Gammaproteobacteria bacterium | reverse complement strand
AAGCACTAATTTTTGTTTGTCGTTCACTAAAACTAATTTTTTTCTCACGACGATACTGCTCCTTGGAACGTTCCAGGCGAAGATGTAGCTGGCGCAAAAATGAACCAACGCGACGTTCAAAAAATAAACGCCAAGAGCCCAAGACGCCAGAAACCTTGGCTAAGTCACGATCTAAACGCTTGGTGATAATCTCCTCTTTAAATTTTGCTTCTTTTCTGCCCGGTAAATGCTCCAAATCCAATAAAGCCAAAGCAGTAAATTTTTTGGAAATAATAAAAAATATAATCAATATTGACACCAAGACAAAAAATAAAGAAAGATAAACCCACATATTAGTAGTTGATAATTTTTCTAAAAGCTTGGAAGTTTAAACTAGCACCACCAATTAACAAACCATCAATTTCATTTTTAGTTAAATAATTTGCTGAATTTTTGGCATCAACACTTCCACCATATAATACTTTAATTTTTGAAGCACCGAAAGAAAGAGCAGTTTCTTTTGCTAATTTGCAAAGTTTGGCTGCTTCATCGGCAGCCAAAGCATTCCCGGAACCAATTGCCCAAAGCGGTTCGTAAGCAATTATGATTGGTTGGGATAATTGGGCTTTGGATAAATTAGTAAAAATTGCCGCTAATTGTTTTTTGAAAATAGCAGCAGTTTTTCTTGCTTTTTTTTCATTAGCATTTTCGCCAATGCAAATAATTGGGGTGATTTTTTCTGCCAAAATTTTTTGTACTTTTTCAGAAACAATCTTATCAGTATCACCACTAGCGCGTTTCTCGCTATGACCAACAATAATATATTTCACCCCTGCTGATTTCAAGGCAGTAGCGCTAATATCTCCAGTGTGACTACCAGCAGAAAAACTTGAACAATCTTGGGCACCCAAACTAAGAGCTGTTTTTTTAAATAGCAAAGAAGCTGGCAAGGTGGCCAAAAAATCTGGACAAACCACAATATTATTTTTGACCGAACTAAAAGTTGAATATTTTTTTGCCAAAACCAAAGATTCTTTTGGTAGAAGATTGGCTTTCCAATTTGCAACAATAAGTTTTTTCATAATTATTAAAATAAAAAGCTATTTCTTTTATAATAACATCAAAAGGAAATTTTGGAAATTTTGAAAGAAAAAGCGAATAAAGTCAAGCTGAAATTAGCAAAAAAAGGGTTTGCCAAAAAGCTTTTTGTTTGCTAAAATATAAGAGTAAAATATTATAAAAAGGTTAAAAAAAGACCCTAAAAAAACAGGAGTTTTTTATTTGATATGGCTAAAGAAGAAACAAAAAAAGACAATTACGGCGCTGATTCAATCACCGTTTTGGAAGGACTTGATCCAGTACGCAAAAGACCAGGAATGTACATCGGCTCCACCTCAGCCGCTGGTTTGCACCATTTGATTTGGGAAGTGGTAGACAACTGTATTGATGAAGCAATGGCTGGTTTTGCCAACGAAGTCACTATTTTATTAGACAAAAACGGCATGGTCTCCGTTACTGATAACGGACGTGGTATTCCAGTAGAAAAACACAAAGTAACTGGCGTTTCTGCCTTGGAAACTGTTTTAACCAAACTTCATGCTGGTGGAAAATTCGGCGGCGGCGGCTACAAAGTCTCCGGCGGTCTTCATGGTGTTGGTGTTTCTGTTGTTAATGCTTTGAGTACTTATCTGCGAGCCGAAGTAAAACGTGACGGCATCTTGTGGGCTCAGGAATACAAAACCGGTATTCCTCAGGGACCAATCAAAAAAGTTGGCACAGCTGAAGGAACTGGCACCACTATTATTTTTCAACCAGACCCAACAATCTTCACTGAGCTAGAATTCAATTGGGGCAAAATTTTGGATCGTTTACGCCAACAATCCTATCTCACCAAAGGAATCACCATCAACGTTCTTGATCAACGTCCAGAGCATCGTCCAAAAAAATACAAATTCCACTTTGAAGGAGGAATCAAATCCTATATTCGCTCTTTGCATCGAAACAAGAGTGTCAAAAACGAAACAATTTTTTATTTAGACAAAAGCGTTGATGAAACCAAAGTTGAAGTTGCCTTGCAGTACAATGACGAATATAACGAAACCGTTCTCTCTTTTGCCAACAACATCCACAATCCAGAAGGAGGTACTCACTTGGTTGGTTTTCGTACTGCTCTCACCAGAACTTTGAATAACTACGCTCGTAGCAAAAACTTACTAAAAGAAAAGGATGAAAACCTGACCGGTGAAGATGTTCGTGAAGGTCTAACCGCTATTATTAGTGTCAAACTACCGGATCCACAATTTGAAGGACAAACCAAAGGAAAACTCGGCAATGCCGAAACTAAAGGCTATGTTGAACAAAGTTTTGGTGAAGCTTTTAATACCTTCCTGGAAGAACACCCAAAAGAAGCGGAAGCAATCATCAACAAATGTACTCTTTCTGCTCAAGCTCGTTTGGCAGCCAGATCGGCTCGTGCCACAATTCTTCGCAAAGGCGCTTTGGAAGGAATGACTTTGCCAGGAAAGCTATCTGATTGTTCAAGCCGTAAAGCTGAAGAATGTGAACTCTACATCGTTGAGGGAGACTCCGCTGGCGGATCTGCAAAGCAAGGAAGAAACCGTCGTTTTCAAGCCATTCTTCCTTTGAGAGGAAAAATCTTGAACGTTGAAAGAACTCGTCTGGACAAGATGTTGCTCAACAATGAAATCAAAAATATTGTGATTGCTCTTGGTACAAATATTGGTGACCAAATTGATTTAGAAAAACTTCGTTATCATCGCATCATCATCATGACCGATGCCGACGTCGATGGTGCTCATATTTGTACTTTACTTTTAACTTTATTCTATCGCTACTTCACTCCACTAGTTGATTCTGGACATATTTATATTGCCCAACCACCACTCTATCAAATCAAAAAAGGTACTAGTGTTAATTATGCTTATAGCGACGAAGAAAAAGACAGAATTATCGAAGAACTTGGCGGTCTCGCTAGCTCTGTAGAGGTTGTCGAAGAAAGCGACGAAGGTGAAGAAGGCGAAATTGTTGTTGCCGAAGAAGCACCGAACAAAGAAGAAGAAAAAAAGAAAAATAGCCGAATCAACATTCAGCGCTACAAAGGTTTGGGTGAAATGAACGCTGACCAACTTTGGGAAACAACCATGAATCCAGAAAAACGTATCTTGAAACAAGTATCCGTTGAAGATGCTGCCAAAGCCGATCAAATTTTTGACATGTTAATGGGTGATAACGTTGCTCCACGCAAAAACTTCATTCAAACCCACGCCAAAAAAGTAAAGAACTTGGATATTTAATTATGTATGATTTTTTATTAGCGCCAATTGTCGCTTTTCTAATTGCTCAAGGATTAAAATTCGCTCTCAAGTCACGTCACAAGAAATTAAAAGCTAAAGATTTTTTTGCTTATTCAAGCATGCCTTCTAGTCATACCGCGACCGTAATTTCTTTAGCAGTAATTATTCTCTTAAAAGAAGGCGCTACTTCCCCTTTGTTCGCCATTATGCTAGTTGTCTCCTCAGTGGTAATCACCGATGCAGTTGGTTTGCGTAATTATCTTGGTCAACACGGAAAAACTTTAAACGTCTTAGTAGAAGACCTGAAAGATGACGAAATTATTGAAGAAAATTCTTATCCAAAATTACTGGAACAAATCGGCCATCGGCCAATTGAAATTCTCGCCGGTGCCCTGCTCGGGGCGGCGATCAGTATTATAATTTGGTTAATCTAAAAAATAAAAAAAATGAACCTTGAAAAAGGTTCTTTTTTTATAAAAAAAGCTCCTTCATGTTTCACAACAGAAAGGAGCAGAGAGAGAACGAGAAATTCTCTTACTTTAAAGAACAACTATATATTACCATCATTTTTTATTTTTAGCAAGTCCAACAATAAGCCAGGGATATCGGAAAGACTCCCCGCCGGATTAAGTAGACTCAAATCGCCACCAGGAGCATCTTGGCCGAATAAAGAGAGACCTTTGTATTCTGTGCCAACCACCAACAACGGAACCGGATTTAGGGTATTTTCTTTGTTTATTAATTCAGTAATAACATCAATTGATTTCTCAGCATTACCACCAGCCGAAGAAATAACCAGTATTCCCTTTTTTAACAAAACTTCTTCGGTGATTTTGCCAACAAAATTATCAACTTTTTGCACTGCTTTTTGCACTGCCTCAAAATCACCACAAGCAGAAACTGTATCCAAATTAGCGGTACTGATAAAAATAAATTGCGATTTATTTTCTCTAATTTCTTTAATCGCTACTCGACTCACTTCATCAAGGGACATTTCTGGATTTAGATTGTAAGAATCACAAACCGGAGAAGAAATTATTTTGCTTTCAATCTTGTCTTCATTTTCTGAACCAACAAAATAAGCGAGAACTGCAGATGATTTTTCGCTTTCTGTAATATAAGTTTGTTTTACTCCCTTTTCGATTAATAACTGGCAGAAGTTGCCATTATCACCAAGGGTGGCATATCTTTTGGCTTCACTCAAGTCTTCTACCTGCAAAATTTTTGCTGGATATTCCGAAGCCAACTTGGTAAAGTTTTTTGAATTTTTACGATTTATGGCGTTGCCTTCACTTTCTGGAGCAATTCCCCAGCCATCCAAAAGCAAAAAAACCACCAATTGCGGAATACTGAGGGGATCGTCGTTTATTTTTTGTGCTGAAGATTCTCCTGACATAATAGTTCAATTTCTAAAAGGCGATTATATTTGGCAATTCTTTCACCTCTCGCGGGAGCACCGGATTTTAGATAATCCGCACCAACCGCAACAGCAAAATCAGCAATAAAGTCATCATTCGTTTCACTGCCACGAGCAGAAATAACGATTATGTATCCGTGTTTTTTTGCTAATTTTACACATTCAACCACTTCGTTCAGGGTTCCTGACTGAACTGGTTTTATCACCATAGCATTGGCGGCCTTTTCTTTCAAGCCTTGGCGCAAGCGATTAGTTTGCGAAGCAAAAAGATCATCACCGGCAATAATGACGCGATCACCCAAAGAACGAGTCAAATCGCACCAATCAACAAAGCGATCTTCCGCTAAAGGATCTTCCAAATAATTAACTCCCTGCAATTGAAACCATTCCTGATAAATTCCTTCTAAATTATTTCTACTAATCAGTTGATGATCGGCAGCAAAAATATATTTTTCTTCATTTTTATCAAAAAACAAAGAAGCTCCCAAATCAATACCCAAAGAAAATTCTTTTTCAATTAAGTAACCGGAATTAATCGCGGCCGCTCTAATCATTTCCAAAGCTTGAATACTGGAATCCATATTTGGTGCATAACCTCCTTCGGCACCAGTATCTGAATCAAGAGCATTTTCTCGCAAAACTCGCCCAAGAGATTGATAAATTTCTTGGCCTAACAATACATTCTCTTGAACACTATCTTTTTTCGTTAAAAGTAAATATTCTTGAAAATCCAAATTAGTGTCAGCATACAAACCACCATTAAACATCGTAAAAATTGGTTGAGGGAATTTTTTTACTAATGGCATTTTGAAATATTCAGACAAATAAGTATATAATTCTTTTTTTTCTGAACTAGCAGCCGCTCTTGCACAAGCAACCGAAATAGCAAAAATGGTGTTTACTCCCAAATTACTCTTGTCTTCTGTGCCATCCAAAGCTAGCAATAACTCATCAATTTCTTTTTGCTTCTTTGGGTCCATTCCTTTGAGCGCTGGAGCAATAATAGTTTCTACTTTTTGAATTGCCAAAGAAACGCCGGAGACAAAAGATTTTTCATCCAGATTGTCACGTAATTCTTTTGGCTCAAAAGTATTAGAATAAACTCCGGAAGGAGCAGATGCTTTGCTTTCTATTCCATTATCCAAAACAATCTTTATCTCCAAACTAGAATAGGCGCGACCATCCAAGATTTCGCGAGCAGAAATTTTTTTTATTTTTGGCATATTTTTATTTGCTAACAATTTTTGTTAGTCCTGGCATTTTTTCACCACCCAAATAAGCAAGCATTGCTCCACCGGCAGTAGAAACCCAATCAATATATTGAGACATTTTGGTTAGTTTGATTGCTTCAGCGGTTTCTCCACCACCAACCAAACCAAAGGCAGCACCTTTGGAGCGAGCAGCGATAATTCGACCGACTGCCAAAGTACCAAAAGATGAAGATTTTTCTTCAAAGCAACCCATTGGACCATTCCAAACTACCGTTGCTGCTTTTTTGATGATCAAAGAATACATTTCGACGGTTTTTGGACCAATATCTACAATACGATCTTTTTTTGTTAGGTTATCTGAAGATTTGGCGAGATATTTTCCGGCACTCAAAACAACTACATCACAAGGTAAAATAATTTTTTGATCTAAACGGCCTCGTTTAACAAATTTTTTTGCAAAAATCAAACTATCATCATCGATTAAGGAAGCACCGACTTCATAACCAAGAACTTTAAAAAAATTATTAGCCAAAGCTCCACCAAGCAAAATAAATTCTGCTTTTTTGTACATTTTTTCAATCAAAGGTGCTTTGGTGTCAACTTTTGATCCACCCATTACCGCAATTAAAGGTTGTTTTGGTTTATTAATTTTTGCCAAAGCGGAAACTTCATCCTCCAACAATAAACCGGCATAACTAGTAATATATTTTTTAATTGCCGACACTGAAGCTTGATCGCGATGAGAAACTGCAAAAGCATCATTAATATAAATATCACCAAGAGAGGCTAATTTTTTAGCAAAAGCGCTTTCATTTTTTTCTTCTCCGATTTCAAAACGTAGATTTTCCAAAAGAAGCAATTCGCCATTTTTTAATTCTGCCACTTCTGCAAAAACTTTTTGATCAACAACCCCGGAAACAAATTTTATTTTTCTTTTATAAGCTCTTTCCGACAATAATCTCTGCAAAGATTTGGCAATTGGTGCCAAGGAAAGGTCTGGATTCACCTTCCCTTTTGGTGAACCAAGATGACTCATCGCCACGACTCTCGCTCCCTTTCTCAGAAGATATTCGATAGTCGGTAGAGACATTTTTATTTTGTATTCTTCTCGGACTTTTTGATCTTTTATTGGCACATTAAAATCAACTCTTAACAAAACAACTTTTCCTTGAAGATTTTTAATGTTTTTAATTGATTTTATTTTCATAAAATTTTATTTTATCTCGCCAAGTTTTAGTGAAGTTTCGGCATTAACTCCGGAACGTGAATAAGAAATTAATAATTCTTGTCCTGGAAAATAATTTTGAACAATTGAACTTAAATCATTGGCTCCAGTAACCGCTTCCCCATTAATTTCCAAGATAAGATCGCCATCTTTTAAGCCTGATTTTTCCGCTGGACTACCAGCGACAACTCCTGATTTTTTACCAACTGAATAAATTAAGGCTCCTTTGCTTTGGTTAAATCCAGGGATTTTAATATCAGCTAAATTATAGTAGTTAACTCCAAAATATGGTTCAGAGATTTTTTTCATTTTAAATAAAGAACTAATTTTGGAACTCAAAGGATAAATTGGTGAAACTTTTCCTTCTGAAGATTGCCAAGCTAATAAATCACCAGATAAATTAAAAATAAAATTTGGTTGATCAAAATTATTTGTTCCCAGATCAAGAACTAAATTTTCAGAAAAATCTTCACTGGAACGAAGAAGCTCGTTTTTTTGACGATCAGCCAAAAAACCAAAATCAAAATAATGGCTGCCATTATAAGAGAATAAAGATTGTCCAATTTTTAGATCTGCCGGTTTGGCTAGAGAACGAACCGGTAAATTGCTAGCGCCAGTTAAATGAATAAGTAATGGAAGATGAGCTGTTTTGCTTTTTACGTTTTCATCTTCACTAATAAAAATAGCTTTATCAATTTTGTATACTTTTCCATCAGCACTTAAAGCTTCATAATTACTGGCGATTTTTTTCAAATCAATTTCTTTGCCGTTGCTAGGCCAAACTGCCAATACCCAACCATCGGCAGACATAATTACACCGGAAGAAAAGAAATTTTTTAATAAATAATATTTCCCTGAATCTAATTTTTGATCAACAGTTTCAGTTGATGAGGCATTAAGGAGAGGATAGAATTTGATGATGCTAGCCGAAACAGAATTGATACTCTCCTCAACTTTGACATCTTGATTAACAACCACTGTTTTTGGATTGCGAATTATTAATCCAGAGTCACTCCAATTGTAATCAGAGATTTTTACATCAGAATCGAAAGAATCAACAAAATAAGGTAAGACCAAAAAACAACCAAGTATTCCTACTACTAAAGAAATTAAAGCAGAAGATACAATAGTCACAAAAGGTAAGCTAGCTCCTAAATATTTTTGGTTTTTTTCAGAAGTGTTTTTATTTTTTTTATTCATATAAGCAAATTTATTTATTAGTATTGTATCACAAAATAACCCCTAAGGATAATTAGAGCCAGCGTGCAGTCAAGAGTAAAAAGAAACCAGCTAAAATAGTAAAGATCAAATAAAATTTTAATTGTTTCTTAGGAATAAAGCCTTGGAGATACAAACGGCCAATACCAACCACAAAATAAAAGGCGAGAGTCATTATTATTCCCAAGATATGATAACTAAACGGTAAGAAAAATAAAACTAGAGCAATTTGCAGAAGAGATAATAAAGCAATCAAGAAAAAATTAATATTTTTTTTGATTGAAAAAGGACCGAAAATAAAAATTTGGTACCAAGCAGCCAGAATAGAAACAGAGAAAGCAAGAAATACCGGCAAAAGAGGATATCCCAAAAAAGCTTTGAGACCATAAATAAAACCAGCGGAAAAAAATATCAATAAGACACCACCAAAAAAAGAAATATTTTTTAATTGCTCGCTGCGATTTTCTTTATTGGCAATAAAATAATAAATATTTTTTAAATAATGAAACTGAAAAAAAGCATCTAAAAATAAAATTATTTGACCAATAAATAAATTCGGTTCGATAGAAAAATACAAAATTGATGATAAATGAAAAAACAAAGGCAAAATAGAATAATTTAGCCAAGTCAAATTTTCTTTTTTATGACCAACTGCCCTAAATAATTTGAAGACCCAAAAAACTAACAGCAAAGAACCGATAATTATTATTGGCAAAAAACTTTTTGGAAAAAAACGCAAAAGTTGCGCAAAACCAAAAAGTAAAACTGGCAGCAATAGAACACTTAACCTTAAATAAAACATATTAAAATCTACTTAATTATTACTTCGGTACCAACCGCTAAACGTTCATAAAGATATTTAGCATCACCGGTTCCCAAGCGAACACAACCATGAGAAACAGGTGTGCCCAAATGATTAGCGCCTTCTCGATAACCATTTGGCCAAACCGGTAATTCATGCAAACCGATTTTACCATTTCCTAGACCCAGCCAATATGGCATCCAAAGGCCGTAAGCAGCAGACCAGGCTTTCAAAGTTTTGTTGGTAATTTTATAAGTTCCCTTTGGTGTTGGTGTACTCGCCTTACCACTGGAAACCACAAACTCTTTCCATTTTATACCGCCAACCAAAAAAAATAATTTTTGTTCTTTTAGATTAACCTCGGCTTTTACTTCTAGTTTTGCATTCTGATCAGCTGAGAGTGGGTTGTAAGCAGCTTCAATTTCCTGCCAATCGGAAAAACCATCATCATCAGAATCCGCCTTGCCCAGCTCTGTGCCAAATTTTAATTCCATTTCATCATTCAAACCATCACGATCCAAGTCAGTTTGTGATAATTTTTTATTAGCAAACAAAGGAGAATAATTATTTTTTATTTCTTCACTATCTGAAAATCCATCAGAATCAGAATCAGGATTATTGGCATCGGTTAGGTATTTGGAAATTTCTTCTTGATCACTTATTCCGTCATTATCACTATCCAAAACTTGAGTATCAGCCTTCACGCTAACCGCAAAAAAAGATGAAGCCGCCAGAAAAAAGAAAAATACTAGTGAAATAATTTTTTTTATCGAAAATTCACAACCACAAAATTTTTGGCGATAATAATTTTCCTTCTTGGCAAATTCTTGAGACAAATAAAAACAATTATCCGCTTGAAGATCTTCATCCAAATAAGCAACGCCAAATTCTTGAGACAAATCTTTGCACATTGCAATAATGTCTTCCGTTTTTTTGTAGGGACTAACTAATAAACTGGTGGAAAAAAAGTCATATCTTTTTTGAGCAGCCAAAGCAGCAGTTTTTTTCAAACGATCCAAATAACAAATTAAACAACGACCACCTCTTTCCAAATCTTGTTCCCTACCGACAACCTTCGAAAGAAAATCTCGGTGTTCATAAGGATCAACAATTAATTTTATTTTATATTTTCGGCAGAATTTTTTCACATAAAGAAGACGCTTTTTATATTCTTCTTCAGAAAAAAGATTTGAATTATAAAAATACCAAGAAACCTTAAAACGTTTTTTTAATTTTTCATGAGTAATATAAGCGGCGCAAGGAGCGCAACAAACATGAAGCAACAAACGAGGTTTGCCTTTTTTGAGATGCGATAAATAGGCTACCAAAAACAACATCAAAACAAAAAGTAAAATAAGAGCAACTAATTTTCCGCGACTCTGTAAAAACAAACCGCTCAAACCAAAAAAGAAAGCGAGAGAATAAAAAACTAATACTGTTTGTCTTTGACTTAATCCCGCCGCCAACAAACGATGATGGAGATGTTTCTTGTCGGCAAAACGAAAAGGATTTTTCCCTTTCAAGGTGCGGCGAATAATCGTCCAAGCAACATCCAAAATTGGAATACCCATAATCAACAAAGCAATTGCAATTTTTCCACCAGAAATAATCGCCAAAACCCCCAAAACATAACCAATTAAAAGCGAACCGCCTTCACCCAAAAAAATAGAAGCTGGATTCCAATTAAACACCAAGAAGCCAGCGGTCGCTCCCACAAAAAGCCAAGCTGTCCAGGCAATATCTGGTTGAAGATATTGAGTGGTCATTGTAAAAAGGAAAATAACTAATGAACCAATCATTCCCAAACCAGAAACCAAACCATCAACACCGTCCAAAAGTTTGGTGGTGTACATCATGCCCAATAACCAAAAAACAATTAAAGCAGCTGATAATATTTGACCATCCAAAAAGATAAAACCACCAAAAGGATTGCTGATTTTTGGAATTTCAATACCGCCCAACAAAACTGCAACAATGGCTAAAATCGGAAAAAGGATTTGCCATTTTGGTTTTAGATTATATTTGTCATCAAGAAAACCACCAATCATTAAAATAAGAGCACCGGCAAAAAATCCAAGCCAATGAGAAATAGAAAGTGCACTTGGAAAAAGATGATCTTTGGTTAGAAACAATACTGCAAAAAAACTAACAAAAATAGCTAAGCCACCCAAGAGAGGTGTCGGACGACGATGAATTTTTCTTTCATTCGGTTGATCCAAAATTTTCCAACGAAAAGCCAAAAAACGCAAAAGCGGCACCAAAGAGGCACTTAAAACAAAGGCTAATAAAAAATAAATGATAAAATCTAAATGTGGCATTTCTTAAAAAATTAAAGTTTCCTTCCCTTTTTTACACTTAAACTGCCGTCTTGGCAAATAATCACTGTATCTCTTCTTTGTAATTTTTTTGATAAAATCAAAGCGGCTACTTGGTTTTCTATTTTTTCTTGCAAGAGGCGACGTAAAGGTCGAGCGCCAAATTTTGGATCGTAACCTTCTTTGGCTAACTGAACAGCACCTTCTTTATCAACACAAAAATCAATTCCCTTTTCGGCTAATTGTTTTTTTATTTTAGCCAAAAGCAGTTTGGTAATTTTGAATAGACTATCTTCATCCAATGGTTTAAAGACCACAATCCCATCAAAACGATTAACCAATTCCGGACGCATGTATTGATTCAGTTCATTATTGATTAAACCATTTTTTATTTCTTCGATCGGTTTTTGATTTTTTAATTTTTCTTGAATATATAAAGCACCAATATTAGAAGTGGCAATAACGATTGAATCTTTGAAGCTAATTGTTCGACCCTGTCCGTCAGTTAGACGACCATCATCCATTAATTGCAAAAATAAATTCAAAATATCTGGATGAGCTTTTTCTACTTCATCAAAAAGAATTAAAGAAAAAGGTTTTTTGCGCACCGCTTCGGTGAGATAACCAACCGCGCCATTTTCATCACCAATCATTTTTTTGACACTATCAGAATATTGGTATTCACTCATATCCAAGCGAATCATAAATTCTTCACCACCAAAATAAACTTCCGAAACTACTTTGGCTAATTCGGTTTTACCAACACCGGTTGGACCGAGAAACAAGAAACTAGCCATTGGTCGTTTGTGATCTTTTAATTCCAGACGAGCACGACGCAAACTATTGGCAACCATCGAAACTGCCTCATCTTGACCAATTAAACGTTGATGGATTTCTGCTTCTAAATTTAATAATTTTTCTCCTTCATTTTCACTAATTTTTTTGGCCGGCACGCCAGTGATTGCACTAATCGCTTCCGCTACTTGCTCACGACCACAAAAAGAAGAAGCGCCTCGACGAGAATTTTTGGCAGAAATTACTGCTGCATCCTGCAAAAGATTCAGAGCCTTCAAAGGCAAAAATGTTTCGTGCAAATATTTTTCGGAAAGCTGAACAGCGCCATCAATTGCTTCGTATAAAAAATAAATTTTATATTTTTGTTCCAGAAAAGCAATTTTACTTTCCAAAATAAGAATTGCCTGATTTTCTTCTGGCTCTTCAATTTTTATTTTAGCCATTGATTCATCAAGTGCTTTTCCTTCGACATATTTTTGATAATTTTCCAAACTAATAGTGGCCAAACAAATAATTTGTCCGCGAACCAAAGATTGACTGAGCACTTCTGATAAATCAAGACTGCCATCTTCTCCAGAATTAATACCGACGATATCTTCAATGTTTTGAATAGTTAAAATTATATTTCCCGAAGAAGAGGCTTCGTAAATACATTTTAATAAACGCTCTTGCGCTTCGGAAGCGGAAGCGCCAGCCACCAAACGAGAAACATCCAATTCGACCAATCTTTTGTCTTTTAAAAATTCCGGCACTTCTTCCTTGACCATTAACTGCGCCAGACCCTCAATCATGGTTCTTTTACCAACTCCCGGATGACCAGTTAATAAAATACCATTACGACCACTACCGATATTTTCAAAAATTTGAGAAAACTCATTTTCTCTAGCGACACACATTTCCAAATAACCATATTTGGCAGCCAAGGTCAGATCATGAGAAAAATTATTTAAGGTTGGTGTCGCAATCGCTGTATAGGAACGATTCATGCCACTATCTGGTTTGAAACGTGCCAAATTACGAAAACGACGATAATTTTCCGCTAGTTGATCATTGATTTGAAACCAAGCAACTGCATTATCCATTTTTTCTGCGGAAATTTCCAAATCAAATAATATTTCTGAGAGGGTTGCATCATTTTCTGGCAACACGGCTAAAATATCCAAAATCTCTACTGCTTGACGATGAGCAATAGCCGCATTTTGAAAAGCGGCGGTTAAAGATCGAGAAAAGCTTTCAGAGAAAACGGTTTTTTTTGAACCAATTTCCCCTTCACCAGTGTGACGATTTACTTTTTCTAATAAATTTTTAGCATCTATTCCTAAACGAATAAAAACCGCTTGAACTTTTTTGTTTTTTAATAAAACTCGGAATAAATGAAGTGGTCTAACTTCGGTTTGTTTCATTTTTTTGGCCAACAAGTAAGCCTTGTCCAAATAATCAAGTGCTTCATCACTAAAACCACTGGTTACTTCCAAATTCTTGGTTTGACCATCAAAAAAAGGTGCCAATAAATCTTCACGAGGCAAATCTTGACGGAACCATTTTTGATAATTAATTTTTTTCTTTGCCGCCTTCTTTTCGCTTCGGCGATAAATAGTAAATAAATCAACAAATAAGGAGAAATAAAATACTAATAGTAATGGATGCTGAATATTATAGAAAACCAGAAGTTTTTCCGGATTGTCAACGAACATCTGACCCTCTTGATAAACCCAAAGAACAAGAGCTAGCGCCCCCAAAATACCAAAAAGAATAGTGAAGGCATCAACGATTGCTAAAATCTTTTTCTTTGAACGTTTGATGACAATCAGGTCAAAACGTGTGTGATAGTTTCCGGCCAGTGATCGACCACTAAACCAATCTTCATCGTATCCCTGATTGTTATTTTGATTATTCATAACTAAAGTAATTGCAAAATAATAAGGACAATAATTAGCAATGGTGACACCAACCAAAAAATCGCTAACAAAATCGTCAAAAGCAAAAAGAATAGCCAGGCCAGGCTACGAAAAATTATTTGGATAATTCTCATGAAAAAACTAATTAAACGTCCCAAAATATCCGACTGACCATACATTGGACGAAAAATATTCTTGATCCAAATCAATAAAGCCAAACTTTTCTGTTTTTCCTTCAAAAAATTTCCCAAATAACGCAAAAAACGAACAAAACCAGCAGAGTACCACCAAAATGGGAAATAAATTACCACGAAAGCCACTTCTCCAAGAGCAATTAGAAAAGTAGATAAAAAATATTTTTTAGCCATATAATTATAAATGAATTATAACATAAATTTAGGGCTAACGCCTAGCAATTTAACACCGCAAAAAGACAATTGACACAAAACAATGGCTGAGGTATATTGTATTTAGCACTCAAAGGTTATGAGTGCTAAATATCAACAAAAAAATAAATAAATTATATATGTTTAATAAATTTACAACCAAATCCCAAGAAGCGATTATTAGTGCTCAAGTGATTGCCAACGAAAATGGCCAACCACATATTGAGTCTTTGCACTTGCTCCTTGCCCTTTTGGACCAAGACGAAAGTTTGGTAAAAACTATTTTGGAAAAATTAAGGATCGATCCGGAAGAAGTTGCCGATAAAACTGAAATGGAAATTAGAAAATTACCAAAAATAAAAATTGAGGCTAATCTCAACGGCCCAATGAACACTGTTCAAGGTAATGGCGAGACTGCCATGATTCTCGAAAGAGCAAAAAAAGAGGCCGATCTCATGAAGGATGAATTTATTTCCACGGAGCACATTTTGTTAGCTTTGATTGGCGTCCAAAGTCCGGCGCAAACCATGCTTTTATCTTTTAATGTTGACTACAAAAATGTCGCACCAATTATTAAAGAATTACGTGGTAATCAAACTATCTCCGATCCAGACCCAGAAAATAAATATCGCGCCTTGGAAAAATTTACTACCAATTTAACTGAATTAGCAAAGAAGGAAAAACTAGATCCAGTAATTGGCCGTGATGAAGAAATCCGCAGAATTATGCAGGTACTTCTTCGCCGTACCAAAAACAATCCTGTATTAATCGGTGAACCAGGAACTGGAAAAACGGCGATTGCCGAAGGCTTGGCGCAAAGAATTGTTTCCGGTGATGTCCCAGAAAATTTAAAAAATAAACAAATCATGTCTCTTGATCTTGGCGCCTTGGTAGCAGGAGCAAAATTCCGCGGTGAATTTGAGGATCGTCTAAAAGCAGTATTGAAAGAAGTGCAAAGTAACGGACAAATTATTTTATTTATTGATGAATTACACACCATTATTGGTGCCGGCGCCAGTGAAGGATCAATAGACGCTAGTAACATGTTGAAGCCAGCTTTGGCTCGCGGTGAATTGCGTACTATTGGCGCAACCACTACTAAGGAATATCAAAAATATATTGAACGTGACGCGGCCCTGGAAAGAAGATTTCAACCGATTTTGGTTAACGAACCAAGTCTGGAAGATGCAGTAGCCATCTTACGAGGAATCAAAGAAAAATATGAAGTTCATCATGGTGTCCACATCACTGATAATGCCCTGATTGCGGCTGTAAAATTATCTAATCGCTATATCGCTGATCGATTTTTGCCAGATAAAGCAGTCGACTTGATCGATGAGGCTACTTCCGCTTTACGCATGGAAATTGATTCCATGCCAGAAGAATTAGATTTTCTCAAACGAGAAATTAAACGTTTAGAAATTACTCGTGCCGGATTAATTAGCACTGAAAAAAAGTCAGCCAAACTACGTGGCATCAACAAAAAATTGAGTGAGCTAAAAGAAAAAAGTTCTCAATTGGAATTACACTGGCAAAACGAGAAAAATATTATCGACCAAATTCGCAATAACAAAAAAGAGATTGATGAAATGAAGGCTAAGGCAGAAATTATTGAACGCCGTGGTGATGATTTAACCGAAGTGGCTAAAATAAAATATGGCATCATCCCAGAAAAAGAAAATCTAATTCACCAACTACAAGAAGATCTCGCTAAAATTCAAAAAAGCGGACAAAGAATTCTAAAAGAAGAAGTTGGCGAAGAAGATATTGCTCGCGTTGTTGCTCGTTGGACCGGAATCCCTGTGCAAAAAATGTTACAGAGTGATTTGCAAAAATTAATTCATACGGAAACCGAATTGAAGAAAGAAGTGATTGGCCAAGACGAAGCAATTACCGCGATTGCCAACGCTGTTCGTCGTAATCGCGCTGGAATCAATGAAGAAAAAAAACCAATTGGCTCATTTTTATTTGTTGGACCAACCGGTGTTGGTAAAACTGAATTAGCCAAAGCATTGGCCCGCTTCATGTTTAATGATGAAAATTCGTTAATTCGCTTAGATATGAGTGAATTCATGGAAAAGCATAGCGTGGCAAAATTAATTGGTTCCCCGCCAGGATACGTTGGTTTTGAAGAAGGTGGTCAACTAACTGAAAGAGTACGTCGAAAACCATATAGTGTAATTTTGTTTGATGAAATTGAAAAAGCTCATCCGGAAATGTTCAATATGCTTTTGCAAATTCTGGATGATGGCCGTTTAACTGATTCCAAAGGAAGAACAGTTAGCTTCAAAAATACTATTATCATTATGACTTCCAATTTGGGTAATGAAATAATCCGTCAATACTCAATTGGTTTCAGTGATCACGATCCAAAAAATCAAGAAAAAGAAAAAAGTGAAGAAATGAAAAATAAGATTGATAAAATTCTTCGCGATAATTTTAAATTGGAATTTTTGAATCGTATTGATGAAATTGTTGTCTTCAAAAATCTCAACAAAGAATCTCTGGGAAAAATTGTAGAATTAGAACTAGCAAAAGTAGAAAATCGCTTAAAAAATAAAAACATCATCCTCAAGCTAGGACAAAAAGTAAAAAAACAACTAGCCGAAAAAGGCTATGACCCCACTTTTGGCGCCAGACCGCTAAAACGTCTCATTCAAACTATGATTCTGGATGAACTGGCCATGGAAATAATTGAAGGAAAAGTTAATGAGGGAGACAAGATTAGTATCGATTTGGGAACAAAAAACGAAATTATCATGAAAAAAATCTAAAAATTAAGCCCTCCAAGGGGCTTAATTTTTTATCTGGATTATTTTGCCCTTATTAGCCTTTTGTATTATAATGAAAAAGAAATAATTTTTAATTTTTTAGATATGTCGAAACAAAAATCGTCGGTAATTTTTTTGCTATTATTACTTTTCTTGAGTTTTTCTCCTAACGCTCGAGCAGCAACAATTGATCCAGAGTTTAATCCGGAAAATATCATCAATGACTCAGAAATGTTGGATTATGACAGTATGGATCTTGATGATATTCAAAGATTTCTTGAAAAAAAGAATAGTTTTTTAGCAACCTATCGCACCACCAATGCTCATGGCACCCCAAACAAGTCAGCTGCCGAAATTATTTATGATGCCACTCACCAAAATTATGATTGTAGTGGTATTGATTTGGGCGATTCGCCAACCGAAGCAGACAAAAAGGCTCATTGTCGTATCATCACTACCGTTAATCCAAAATTAATTTTGGTTCTCCTTCAAAAAGAACAAAGTTTGATTGAAGCCACTAGCCCAAGTCAAAAAAGTCTTGATTGGGCAACTGGCTACGGCTGTCCAGATAGTGTGGCTTGCAATCCTTATTACAAAGGTTTCGGTAAACAAGTTAACAGTGCTTCCCTACAATTTTTGGCTTATGTAAATGAACAATATCGATATTCTTATAAAGCCGGGCAAACCTATACTTTCACCAATCCTTATGGCGAAATTAGCACTGCCACAATGATTGTCACTCCACAAAATAAAGCAACCGCTGCTCTCTACAACTACACTCCTCACGTTTTTAATGGTAACTACAATTTTTTCCGACTCTGGAAAAAATATTTTCCAGTCGTCAAAGTTATCTATCCTGACGGCTCAATTCTTCAAGCCGAAGGAAGCAAAGTTGTTTGGTTAATTGAAAATGGCAAAAAACGCCAATTTATGAACTGGGGTTCTTTTGTTTCTCGCTTCAACAAAAATCAAATTGTCAAAACCACTGAGAACGTTTTGGATTGTTATGAAAAAGGAGTAGAAATTAAATTTCCTAACTATTCTTTAGTCAGTGATTCGAGTAACAAAATTTATTTATTAGTTGATAGCGAAAAACGTTTGATTGTCGACAACAACACTTTCAAAAAAATTGGCTTCAACAAAGAAGAAGTAATTCAGGCAACCACCGCCGAATTGAATGGCTATAAAAACGGTTCAGAAATTAATACTGGTAGTTCTTATGTCACCGGAGCCGTTCTTCAAGACAGCAAAACCGGCGCTCGTTTCTATGTTGAAAATGGTGTAAAATATCCGATTTTGGATAAGGCGATTATGACTTACAAGTTTAAAGGTTATAAGATCACCAAAGTTAGTACTGCCGAATTAAACAAATACAAAACCGGCGATCAGGAAATTTTTGATAATGGCAGTTTATTAACCTCTCCAAGTTCACCAACTATTTATTTAATTGCTGATGGTAAAAAACAACCTTTTGCCTCAGAAAGTGTTTTCTTGCAAATGGGTTATAACAAAAAAAATGTCATCACTGTTACCCCTCAGTTACTTTATATTTACGATATGGGGGCAACAATTCAATATAGCAACTAAACTCATATGAAAATAAATTTTGCCGCCTTAGTCCCCCATTCACCACTACTTATTCCGGAAATTGCCAAAGACAATTATCGCTTAATTTCCAAAACTACTGCCGCTTACGACAAGCTGGCTGGCGAATTAACCAAAACAAATCCAGAAACAATTATTGTTATCACTCCACACGCCAGAGCAATGGAGAAAAATTTTTTCTTTAATAGCTCACCAAGTTTAATAACAAATTTTTCTGAATTAGGTTTTTTGGCTAACGGCAGAAAATTTAAAAATAATTTAACTCTCATCCAAGAATTAAAAGAAAAATTACGTCCAAATTTTCCAATCCAATTTTTGAGTTCCGAAAAATTAGATTACGCCTCCTCTATTCCCTTACAGATTCTAGCCAAAGATTTGGCTCAACCAAAAATTATTCAACTATCATATTCTAGCGGTACTCCAGAAGAACAATTTTTGTTTGGTAAAGCAATTGGTGAAATAATAAAAAATAGTTCAGAAAACATCGCTATTATTGCTTCCGGAGATTTGTCACATCGCCTCAAAAGAAATTCACCAGCCGGCTATTCTCCAAAAGGCGCAAAATTCGACAACAAATTAATTGAACACTTAAACAGCGAACAGCCAATAGAAAATATCTTGAAAATGGATGAAAACATCATCAAAAGCGCCTCTGAATGCGGTTTAAAATCAATTTTAATCACTCTAGGAATCCTGGAAAGCACCGGAACAAAAATTAAAACACAAGGATTGGCGTATCAAACTGAGCTGGGTATTGGTTATCTAACCATGCGCCTGACTGAAGAAAATTTATGAACGATTTTTCCTCATTCTCAGAAATAATCGCCAAAAAGAAAAGTGTTAAAGCACCTGCCTACCCTTGGCAGGATCTTGCGCTCTCTGTAATTAAAGAATTGAGTATTCCAAATTTCAAACGCAGTGCGGTCTTTAAGGTTTGCAAAGAAAAAACGCCGGAAGAAATTCGCCGAGCAATTACCGACACCAAAGAACTCTGTCAAACAGGAGAAAAATGGAAATACTTTTTTAAAGTAATCGAGAAAAAATATGAAGCATCAACAAACGGGAAAAATTTTGGAAATTATCCATCATCCAAATCCAATCCTCCGAGAAGTTTCCCAAGCAATTCCGGAAGAAGAAATTAATTCCCCAAAAATAAAAGAACTAGCTTTTGATTTGGAAAAAACCATGCTAGAAAAAGATGGCGCCGGATTAGCCGCACCTCAGGTTGGAAAATCTGTCCGCATGGTGGTTATTAATCATAATAATCAAATTTTGTTTTTAATTAACCCCAAAATCACCAAGAAATCATGGGGAAAAGCAATCGAACAGGAAGGATGTTTATCGGTTGTTGACGATCAAGGAGAAATTATTTATCACCCAATTGAAAGACATAAAAAGGTTACTTGTTTGTATTTTGATTTGAATGGAAAAAAGAAAAAAATTCAGGCAGAAGACCCAATGCTGGCTCGAGCAATCCAACATGAACTTGATCACCTGGATGGAATTTTATTTATTGACCACATAAAATTAAAAAAATAAATTTTCGATAAAAAAAGAAGCAGTATTCATTAGAATACTGCTTTTTTTATTTTTAATTAAAATGTTTTTTTGAGAGGAATAAAATTTACAAATTTTGAAGTTTCCGGAATTTTAAATTCTCCACTTTTAGCACCTACTTCTAATTTAAAGAGAGCTGCTACCTGAGGATCTTCATTTTTATGAATGTCCAAAATTATAGTTTCTTCACCATCTCTTTTGTAATTATTTTTTTTAATTACATGAACATCGGCTAGAACCTTGACCTTTTCAAAGTCATTTAAATTAAAACCATAATAATTCATGGTCACCAATTTACCCTCAATTCTAATCCCTCTTTGTTGATGAAATTCTATTTCAATAACCTCTCTAGGGTTATCAAGAGTGACCGCTCGGCGACGACCAATATCTTTTATATGTTTATCTAAAAGATCTGGCAACTCCAATGAAACCTGATTCATCTTCTTAACTATTTTAAAGGTCGAGAAAAAAACACAAAGATGTTTTTTAATTGCCGTTTCTTCGGCAATCCTAATTTTTTCTAATAAATCTTCCATCTCCTAATTTTTTATTGATTAATTGTTAATTTACTATAAAGAACATTAATATAAAAAATAATTTTTGTCAACAAAAAAACCCGATACTGAAAATATTGGGTTTTTAAAATAAATTTATTTTTTGAAAATCTTTTTTCTGAATTTTCGCAAAAACCAAACTGCTCCCAGAGCAAGCAAGAGCCAACTAATTTCCCGGTAATACTGCTGCAATAATTCTTGATTGGAACCGAGAAAATAGCCAAGAGCGGCCAAAATTGAAACCCAAATAAAAGAACCAAGAGCCGTATAGAGAACAAACTGGCCATAATGCATTTTGCAAAAACCAGCCGGAATAGAAATCAAATGACGAACAACTGGAATTAAACGGCCAATAAAAGTAGATTTTTTTGAATCATTTAAAAACATTTTTTCCACCTTCTCCACTCTTTCACGAGTTACCCCAAGCGCCTTGAAAATCTTCTTTTCAGTTAATTTATAAATGATTGGTCGGCCAAGCCATTTGGAAAGCAAATAATTAATAGTGGCTCCCAAAACACTGCCAACCGTGCCAGCCAAAACCAAAAGATACAAATTCATCTTTCCTTGGCTTGCCAACCAGGCTGCTGGCGGAATAACTATTTCTGACGGCAAAGGCAAAAATGAGCTTTCGATAGTCATTAAGATGGTGACTCCAGTATAGCCAAGGCCGTGTGTTAGGTTTAAAACCCATTGAATGATTGCTTCAAACATAGTAAGCTAACTATATCATTTAATTTGGTTTTATGTCTAATACTGCCCCCTCCCTAATTTTTATGGGAACACCAGAATTTTCGGTTCCTACTTTAGAAGCTCTAATAAATAGCGGAGATTTTTTAGTAAAAGCGGTTATTACTCAAGAAGACAAACCGGTTGGCCGTGCTCAAACTTTACAAGCTCCGGCGGTAAAAATTTGTGCCGAAAAATACGGCATTACTGTTTTTCAACCAAAAAAAATAAAAGACATTTCCGCAGAAATAGAAAAATTAGCACCAGATTTAATTATCGTTTTGGCTTACGGACAAATTATTCCGCAAAATATTTTAGATTTACCAAAATTTGGTTGTCTTAATATTCACGCTTCCCTTTTACCAAAATATCGTGGCGCTGCTTGTTTGCAAGCGGCAATTTTGAATGGCGATAAGGAAACTGGTCTAACGATTATGAAAATGGAGGCTGGACTTGATACTGGTCCAATCCTCAAGCAATTTTTAATCCCCCTAAGCGGCAAAGAAAGCATCGAAGAATTACACGACCAAGCTGCTTTGCTGGGCGGAAAAATTATTGTTCCAGTTTTAAAAGATTATCTTAATGGAAAACTAATACCTCAAATTCAAGATGATAGTTTATCTTCTTATGTTAAGACCATAAAAAAAGAAGATGGTCATTTGAATTTTCAAAAAAGTGCTGCCGAACTCGAAAGACAGATTCGTGCTTTCAACCCTTGGCCAGGCAGTTTTGTCTTGACAGAAGATGATAAAATGTTAAAAATAGGGGCAGCGGCTCACGAGGTTTTCCCTGTCGCCAAACATTTGCCGGGAGAATTATTTCTTGATAATCAATCATTAATGCTAGCGGCCAAAGATAGTGCTTTACAAATTCAAAGCTTGCAATTGGCTGGCGGGAAAATGATGACAGCTAAAGAGTTTATTGCCGGCCACCAAAATTTTATCGGAAAAATTTTAAAATAAATTTCAGAAAGGTCCCATCGTCTAACGGTTAGCTCGCCTCGCTTCGCGAGTCGAAGCGGGGACGCCAGGTTGTGGATTTATAGAAAACAAAATAATGGTCCCATCGTCTAACGGTTAG
>CAZCFX010000008.1:0-25351 GCA_964498085.1 uncultured Gammaproteobacteria bacterium | reverse complement strand
GCGGTGTCAGCGAAAAAATTCAGAGCAAACCAGCCAAGCATTTTCGCAGTGCTCTCGGACAAGTAGTTAATTTCTTTTACACTTTGCAGGGAGAAGCAGCTGGTGCTCAAGCCTTTGCTAACTTCGATACTTATCTTGCTCCTTTTATCCGTTATGACGGCTTAACCTATGAAGAAGTAAAACAAGGCTTGCAGGAATTCATGTTCAATGTAAACGTGCCAACTCGTGTCGGTTTTCAAACACCATTCACCAACATCACTTTGGATGTTACTCCTTCAAAAATGATTGGTGAAGAAAATGTGATTATTGGCGGCCAAATCATGCCAGAAAAATACAAAGATTTTCAGGAAGAAATGGACATGTTCAACAAGGCCTTCGCCGAAGTGATGATTGCTGGTGATTCCACAGGTAGAGTTTTTGGTTTTCCAATTCCAACCTACACCATCGACAAAGATTTTGATTGGGATCGTGAATGTTTGAAACCAGTTTGGGAAATGACTTCAAAATATGGTGTTCCTTATTTTTCCAACTTCGTTAATTCCGACATGAATCGTGATGATGCTCGTTCAATGTGTTGCCGTTTAAGATTGGATAATCGAGAATTGAGAAAACGTGGCGGCGGTTTGTTTGGTGCCAACCCTCTGACTGGTTCTTTGGGAGTGGTAACAATCAACTTGGCTCGTCTTGGTTATCTTTCAAAAGACAAAGAAGATTTCAAAGTTCGTTTAGTAAAATTAATGGACATTGCCAAAGAAAGTTTGACCATCAAACGCAAAGTAATTGAAAAGTTTACTGCTGATGGTTTGTATCCTTATTCCATGTTTTATTTGAAAGATATTTTTGCTCGCTTTGGTACTTATTGGCAAAACCATTTCAACACTATTGGTATTAATGGTATGAATGAAGCCTCCTTGAATTTATTAGGTAAAAATATCACCGAAGAAGAAGGTCGCGAATTCGCCAAAGAAATTTTGGATTTTATGCGCGAAAAATTAATGGATTACCAAAACGAAACCAATGATTTATTCAACTTGGAAGCTACTCCTGGTGAAGGATGTACTTATCGTTTTGCCAAAAAAGATTTGGAACTTTATCCAGACATCGTTTTTGCCAATAATGACGCCGTAAAAAATCAGGGAGCAGATCCTTATTACACTAACTCTTCCAATATTCCTGTTGGTTATACTGACGATATTTTTTCTGCTTTGGATTTACAAGATGAACTGCAAACAAAATACACTGGCGGCACAGTTTTGCATGGTTTCTTAGGAGAAAGAATTAAAAATTCAGAAACCACCAAAAAATTAGTGCAAACAATTGTTAACAACTATCGTCTGCCTTATTTTACTATCACCCCAACTTTTTCTATTTGTCCAAAACATGGATATTTGGCTGGTGAACATAAATTCTGTCCAAAATGCGATGAAGAAATTGGTTTTGTTGGTACTACTGAAGATGAAAGACAGGATGCTGGCGCTACTAATCCCGCCGGTTGCTAATTGCAAAGATATAAACTAAAATATAAATATATGAGCCAGTCATTTTTTACAGAACAGAAAAATGTCAGCTCACAAAATAATATGAGCCCAATTAAAACTGAACGTCAGGAGTGTGTTGTTTACAGCCGAGTAGTTGGCTGGCTTGCTCCGGTCCAAAATTTTAACAAAGGAAAAGCGGCTGAATACAAAGATCGCAAAACCTACAAAGTAGAAGAATCTTGCTGTTAAAAAAATAAGAAGTGGCTTCCTCGGGATTTTTGAAAATAGGCGGATTGGTCTTTCGGATTTCCCGAATCGCCAATAAAACCTATGAAAATTGGAGGATTAGAAAAATTAAGTTTACTTGATTACCCAGGATGTTTGTCAGCGATTGTTTTTACTGTTGGTTGTAATTTTCGTTGCCACTTTTGCTATAATCCCATGCTTGTCTGGCCCTCTTCTGAGTTGGACGGGATACAAAATAAAGAAAAAGGTTTTTCCCAGATTTCTGAGGAAGACCTTTTTCTTTTTCTAAAAGATCGAGTCGGGAAAATAGAAGGAGTGGTAATTACTGGTGGCGAACCAACGATGCATGCTGACTTGCCTGAATTTATCAAAAAAATTAGAGCCCTCGGATTCAAGATAAAATTAGATACTAATGGCACAATTCCCGAAATGGTGAAAAGAGTTATTGATGAAAAAATTATTGATTATATCGCCATGGATTTAAAAGCTCCTTTCGAAAAATATGAAGCAGTGGTGGGAGTGCCAATTGATTGCCAGAAGATAGCAGAAAGTGTTAAAATAGTGATTGAAAGTGGCCTACCTCATGAATTTAGAACAACAGTCACTCCTGGTCTTTTGGAAAAGGATGATTTTCCAAAAATGGGTCAAATAATACAAGGCGCAGACGCTTGGTATTTGCAGAAATTCAAATCAGATACTGAATTAGTAGACCCGCTTTTGCAAGGAAAAGCGGCTTTTAGCAGTAAAGAAATGGCAGAAATGGCTGAAATAGGTAGTAATTTTGTGAAGATTTGTCAATTAAGATAATTTTATGTCTGAAGAAAATCAAAACGAGAATCAAGAAATAAAAGAATTGCTCGAAAAAAATCTGGCACTTAGTGAAAAGACGGTGGAGGATTTGGCGCGAGTAAGAAATTTTATTAAATGGCAAAATATTTGGTCAACAGTGAGATTGTTAATCATTGTTATTCCAATCGCTCTTGGTTTCATTTATCTTCCTCCTTTAATCAAAGAACTTTTAAGTGATTATATTAAAATTTTGAATCAATAATGTATGAGTAGTGATATTGCAGTTTTCGCTCAGACAACTTATCGAAACGAATTCAAAAAATTCGGCATCAAAGCTGACGACCGTCGTCGTCATATGTATTTGATTGGGAAAACCGGGATGGGTAAATCAACCATTCTGGAAAATATGATTATTGACGACATTCGAGCTGGTCGCGGCGTAGCGGTGGTTGATCCACATGGTGATTTGGCTGAAAAAATTATTGAATATATTCCGACCGAAAGAATAAAAGATGTCATTTATCTTAATCCGGCTGATATTAATTATCCAATCGCTTTTAACGTGGTTGAACAAGTTGATCCTCACTTGCAGCACTTGGTTGCTTCAGGTTTGATTGGTGTTTTCAAAAAACTTTGGGCTGATTCTTGGGGACCTCGTTTGGAATATATTTTGCGTAACGCAATTTTGGCTATTCTTGATTACCCAGGTTCAACTTTGATGGGAGTAGTTCGCATGCTTTCCGATAAAACCTATCGCAAAAAAGTAGTAGCTAGTGTAAAAGACCCAATGGTTAAATCATTTTGGGAAAAAGAATTCGCTGGCTATGCTGATAAATTTGCTTCCGAAGCTGTTTCACCAATTCAAAACAAAGTTGGTCAATTTTTATCCAGCTCTTTGATGAGGAATATTATTGGTCAAGTAAAATCCTCCATTGATGTCCGCAATATCATGGACGAAGGAAAAATTTTGATCATGAATTTAAGTAAGGGAAGAATCGGTGAAGACAACTCTGCTTTGTTGGGTGCGATGATGATTACCAAAATTCAATTAGCGGCAATGAGCCGAGTAGATATTTCCGAAAGTGAAAGAAAAGACTTCTATCTTTATATTGATGAATTTCAAAATTTTTCCACCGACAGTTTTGCTAATATTCTTTCTGAGGCGAGAAAATATCGTCTAAATTTAATCATGGCTCATCAATATATTGAACAGCTTGGTGAAGTAGTAAAGGCGGCGGTTTTTGGCAACGTTGGTACACTGATTGTTTTTCGAGTTGGTGCCAATGATGCCGAAGAATTAGTTAAAGAATTTACCCCAACTTTTACCGAAGAAGACTTGGTTAACTTACCAAAATACGAAATGTATTTGCGCTTAATGATTGATGGTATTACTTCCAATCCTTTTTCTGCTAAAGGTTTACCACCTTTGCGTTCCGATGAAAGAACTGGTAATACTGAAAAAATTATTGATTTTTCTCGTGAAAATTATTCCTCACCGCGCGCTTTAGTGGAAGAGAGAATTATGAAATGGAGCCAGGATGAAGATGAAAACAAAGAAAAAGAATTAAAAGAAAAGAAAGATTTTTCAAAAAAAATGACAGCAAATTTTACTCCTGTTTCTGCTCCTGCTCCTACTTCTGTTTCTGCTCCTGCTCAAGTTTGCATTCCTGTTTGCGAACCAGTGGTTAATCAGCCAAACACTATTGTTCCGGAAAAAAATAATCAAGTTCAGAATGTCAAAACGCCAATTCAAACCAAAACACCAAACCGCATCCCAGCGGGGAAATTTGCGGTACCATGCAGCGCTTGTGGTGCAGTTGCTTATGTCTCTTTTCAGCCAGATGGTGTTCGACCAGTGTATTGTTCGAATTGTTTGTCTGTAAAAAAAGAAGAAAAAAGATTGGAGAATGAACTTCGCCAAAAATTAAAACAAGCAGAATTAGAAAAATTGAAAGCTATTGAACAAAAAGCGGAAAGTTATGTTAATGATATTTTTGAACGAGCGGAAAATACTCCAAGCCCAATTTCACTTAGTCAATTAAAAGATATCCAACCCGTAAATTTTAATGGCCGAGAACTCAAAAATTTGGCACCAAAAAACAAAACTCCATTTCCAAAAACAGAAAGTGAAATTGATGGAGAAGATATGGATGAAGGCGAAGAAATAGATTTTTCACGTATCCCTGGAAGTAATTAAGATTTATGTATTATTTAGTTTTTGACACCGAAACAACTGGTTTGCCAAAAAATTATCAAGCACCGCTTGATGATTTTGCTAATTGGCCACGCTTAGTTCAATTAGCCTGGCAGTTTTATGATGGCGAAGGAAATCTTTGGGAGGAAGAAAATTTAATTGTTAAACCGGAAGGATTTGTTATTCCCGAGGAGGCAGCAAAAATTCATCGAATCAGCCAAGAGCGCGCATTAGCAGAGGGAATTTCTCTGAATGAAGCCTTGGTAAAATTTTCCGAAGCAATTAAGAGGGCAGATTTTTTGGTTGGTCATAATATCGATTTTGATCAGAAAATTGTTGGTAGTGAATTTTTGCGCAATCCGGTAGAAAACCAATTAGCCGAAGCAAAAAAAATTTGTACCATGAAATTGGGAGTTGATATTTGTCGTCTGCCAGGAAGAATGGGTTTTAAATGGCCAAATTTAACTGAACTACATTTTTGTTTGTTCCAAGAAAATTTTTCTGATGCCCACGACGCCATGATCGACGTCCGTGCTTGCGCTCGTTGTTTTTTTGAAATAAAAAAACGAGGATTGCTTAACTAAAATTTTTATGAATTATCTAAAAATTGGCAAAGCTACAGATCTAAAAGGACGCGATTATTATATTTATCGTTTTTTTGAAATTTTTCCAGCGCTGTTTTCGGTAGGGACGCTTTTTCTGTTAATTATTTTTTCTTATTTTCAACCAGTTTGGGTGGCTTATTTTATGATTGCCTTTGATGTTTATTGGTTGTTATTAGTTTTATATTTAGCTGCCTTTTTAATAACTTCTTATTGTAAGTTGCAAAAAGATAAAAAAATTAATTGGCGAGAACGTTGTGAAAAACTTTCCGCCGAAACACTGGTCAAATTTCCGAATGGTGCCAATGAAGAATTAATCAAAAAAATTGAAAGCAATGAAGACAAGGTCACCACTCTTTCTGCTGCTGGGATGCGCTGGAATGATTTAATTCAAATGGTAATTTTGCCGAACGCCACCGAAAGTCCAGAAATTGTTCGCACTTGTTTACGCTCCATTATTAATGACGGTTTTCCTTTGGATAAAATAATTGTGGTTTTGGCTTTAGAGGAAAGATGTGGCGAATTGGCAAAAGAAAAAGGTAGATTAATGCAGGAAGAGTTTGGCAATAGTTTTCGAAACTTTTTAGTAACTTATCATCCAGACGGAATTGAAGGAGAACTCAAAGGAAAAGGTTCAAATCAAGCTTGGGCCGCCAAGCAAGCGAAAGCACAAATTATTGATGCTGAAGGTTTGGATTCTTCAAGAATTTTAGTTAGTGTTTTTGATATTGATACTATTTTACATCCAGGTTATTTCTTTTGTTTTACTCACAAATTTCTTACCGTTAGCTCTCCTTATCGTTCCAGCTATCAACCGATTCCGGTTTATCATAACAATATTTGGAAAGCTTCTTTTTTCTCGCGCGTTGCCGCTACCTCCAATACTTTTTGGCAGATGATGATGCAAGTGCGCAAAGAAAGTTTGGTTACTTATTCTTCCCACTCGATGACCTATCGAGCCCTGCTTGATATTGGTTTTTGGTCAACCAATATGGTTAGTGAAGATTCAAGAATTTTTTGGAATTGTTTGATGTTTTATAATGGCGATTATCGTGTTGAACCTCTTTATCATTTGGTTTCCATGGATGTTACTGCTGATCAAAATGTAAAATTAACCGCTAAAAGTTTGTACAAACAGCAACGTCGTTGGGCTTGGGGGGTGGAGAGTCTTCCTTATTTATCTTTTAACTTAATTAAGAACTGGAAAAAAACAAAAAGGGCAAAAGTGCTGGGGCATATTGTTGTTCAAATTTATGGTTTTCATTCTTGGGCAACCAGTGCTTTAATTATTGCGGTTGTTGGTTGGATGCCAATGATTTTGGGTGGTGATCGTTTTAACTCTACAGTTCTATCTGGAAATTTGCCGGTGGTTTCTTCTTTCTTGATGAATTTAGCAATGGTTGGAATGATTTTGTCAGCAGTTATCTCTTCTTTGATGTTACCAAAAAGACCAAAAGAATATTCGGTTTGGAAAAATGTGGCAATGTTGGTAGAATGGGTTTGTGTGCCAGCAACCATTATTCTTTTTGGGGCAATTCCTTGTCTTGACGCTCAAATTAGATTATTGAGAGGAAAATACATGGGCTTTTGGATAACACCAAAAATTAGAAATTAAAGTTTATGGCTTCTAGTATCAAACAAAAAGCTTACACCCTTATTCTTGTGGTCCTAATTATCATGGTCTGCTTTCCTTTGGTTCGTAGTTGGCGCCAAAAACAATTAGTGGAAAAAGAAATTTCTGGTTTTAAAAAAGAAATTAGCGCCAAGGAAGAAAACAACAAAAAGTTAAGAGAGATGATTAGTTATTTGGAATCAGATTCCTCGCTAGAAGAAACCGCACGACTTAATTTGGGGATGAAAAAACCGGGGGAGAGTGTGGCGGTAATTAAACAAGAAATTAATACTTCTTCCGTTGCTGTTCAAGAAGAAAAAGAAGGAGAGAGGGAAAGTAATTACCACAAGTGGTTTCAGTATTTTTTTAATTAATTTTTTTTAAAAATAAAAAACACTATTCAAAGTGTTTTTTAAAAGTAATTTTTTATCTTTTATTTTTCAATGTTTTTTCGTAAGTAAGAATTGAGGTAAATCAATTCTTGCCCCAGATAAAAACCTGAAAAATAAAAGATAGAAAATTATAACCGAGCCCCTTACCGGACTCGAACCGATGCCTACGGTTTACGATACCGTTGCTCTACCTGTTGAGCTAAAGGGGCAAATATAATTAAGGCTATTGTAATAAACATTTTAATATCAGTCAATTTGAATTTATGTCTAAAAAACTTCGTTTAATTTCTTTTTATCTTTTATTATCTTTCAGTTTTTCTGTTTTTCCATTACCGACTTTTTTAACTCTTGATGCCAGAGCGGAAACTATTTGGCAGGAAATTGAATTAAATTCTGAGCCAACAAATTCTGGCTGGTATAGAATGAGCGCTTGGTATCAAAATACTGGTGATGCCAATACTTCTTCAACTTTAAAAATAAATTATTATTTTCCTAGTTCAGAAATTAAACAAATTTTTTCTTACGATGAAAAAACAAAAAAATGGGATTCTTGGAGTAGTTCCGATAATAATTTAAATGCAGTTACTGCCACTGTTTCTGGAGAAAAAAAATTTGCTCTCTTCATTAAGCCTAGCACCATGTCCACAGGCAAGGCTTCTTGGTATAGCTACAAGAAAGGTTTATTTGCCGCTTCACCAGATTTTCCTAAAGGAACAAAATTAAAAGTTACCAACTTGGCCAACAACAAGAGTGTTGAAATTACTGTCAATGATTATGGGCCAAATCGCAAAATTCATCCAGATCGCGCCATTGATTTGGATGTGGTTGCTTTTGAAAAAATAGCCTCCAAAAGTGCGGGCGTTATTAAAGTAAAGGTAGAACCGGTTGCTAGTGCAAAAGCAGCAGCGGTGGTTACTACCACAGAAAAACCAAAAACAGAAACTACTAACCCAGATAAAAAACCAACCGTGTCTGCCAAGCAACCAGAAGTTAATGCCACTTCCGCTATCGCAGTTTGGGAAAAAAGCAACAAGGTTGCTTACCAAAAAGAGATAGACAAAAAATTACCGTTGGCTAGTCTCACCAAAATTGTCGCCATGAAAGTTTTTCTAGATACTGGAACTAGTATGGATAAGGTTGTAACCTACAAGAAGGCTGATGAAAATTATAATTATGAATATTGTCATCCTTGGGAGTCGGCTAGATTGACAGTCAAAGAAGGAGAAACCATGAAAGTAAAAGACTTAATGTATTCTGCTTTGGTTGGTTCCGCAAACAACGCAGTTGAATCTTTGGTTCGCGCTAGTGGTTTGAGTCGTCAAGATTTTATCGCCAAGATGAATAGCACAGTAAAAAAGTGGGGAGCAAAGAATACAAATTTTGTTGAACCAACTGGTTTGTCGCCAGAAAATGTGAGTTCGGTTAGCGATTATGTTATAATAACCGAAGAAGCTTTCAAAGATGCGACTCTGCAAAAAATAGCAACCACCAAAACTTATTCTTTCTCTACAATCAACACCAAAAAACTTCACAACTTGAAGAACACCAGTAAGATTATCCAAAACAGTAACTACAATATTACCGCTTCCAAAACTGGTTATCTCAATGAAGCTGGTTATTGTTTGATGAGTAGAATAAAAATCGGTAATGATAATTTGATTGTAATTGTTTTTGGTGCACCAACCTCTGCTGCCACCGTTGAGAATACCAAAAAAATAGTTGAGTTTGCGACTGCAAAATAATTTTTCTTAATCTCTATGATTCACTTGAAAAATGTCCACAAAAATTATGGTCGATATGTAAAAATTTTAAAAGGGATTGATTTGGATATCGAACCTGGAGAATTTGTTTCGATCGTTGGACAAAGTGGTGCCGGCAAAACTTCATTAGTAAAAGTTTTGATTGGTGAAGAAAAAGTAAATGAAGGAACAGTAGAAATTGGCGGTTGGGATATTACTCATATCAGCAAACGCGAAGTGCCTTTTTTGCGTCGTCAAATCGGAGTAATTTTTCAAGACTTCAAATTATTGCCACGTAAAACCTTGGCCGAAAATATTGCTTTTGCCTTGGAAGTTTCTGGTGGTTCCAGTTCAAAAATAAAGCGCATTGTACCTAGTGTTTTAAAGATTGTTGGTCTGGAAGACAAGGCTAATCGTTATCCAACCGAAATTTCTGGCGGTGAAGCGCAAAGGGTAGCGATTGCAAGAGCCTTAGTTCATCAACCAAAAATTTTATTAGCCGATGAGCCGACTGGAAACTTGGACACAATCAATGCTGATGAAATTATTGATTTGCTTTTGCGTATCAATCGTTTTGGGACAACAGTTATTTTGGTGACTCACAATCGAGAGATTGTTAATCGTCTTAATCGTCGAGTAATTGCAATGGAGCGTGGTTTGATTATCAGTGATCAAAAGCACGGCAAATATGTTTTATAAATATTATGAATAATTTATTTCGCGTCTTAAAATTTAGTGCTCAAGATATTGCTCGTAATGTTTGGCTTTCCGCAGCGACGGTAACCATTTTGGTTTTAACTTTGTTTTCAATCAATATCATGGTGACGGTGCGAATAATTTCTGATAATGCCATTTCAGTTATTAAGGACAAAGTTGATTTTTCTCTTTACTTAAAAAATGAAGCACGCGAAGATGAAGTTGTTGCCTTAAAAAATCGCATTGAGGGATTGGGTAATGTAAAGTCTGTTGAATATATCTCCAAACAACAAGCTTTGCAAAAATTTCGTGACAAGAATCAAAACAATCAACAGATTATTGAAGCCTTGAGAGAGTTAGGGAAAAATCCTCTTTCTCCTAGTTTGATTATTTCTCCTAGTGATACTGCTCAAGCTCCTCAATTAGTCGAAAGTTTGAAGCGTTTGGATAGCGATATTATTGAATCACGTAACTTTTCGGATAATGCCACCATTACCAAAAAAATAGATTATATTACTAACAAAATCAATGAAGCTGGCCTGTTTGTGATTATTGTTTTCTCTCTCACCAGTTTATTGGTTATTTATAACACGATTAAAGTGGCTATTTATACTCATCGTCGAGAAATTGAAATTATGCGCTTGGTGGGAGCTTCTCGCTCTTTTATCGTTGCTCCTTTTCTGGTTTCAGCAGTGATTTATAGTTTGATTGCCACCTTGGTGATTACCAGTATTTTCTTTCCGTTTTTAAGCCTTCTGCAGCCTTATTTGGAGGTGTTTTTCACTGGTTATAACATTAATATCGTTTCTTATTTTATTAGTAATTTTTGGGCGATTTTTGGTATTGAATTTTTGGCCGCCGCTTTTGCTGCGGCAATTGCCAGCGCTTTGGCAGTTCGAAAATATTCCAAAATTTGACTTGCCGGAAGTTTTTGGTTAAGATTAAAAACGTTTTTATTCGGGGATCGTCTAATGGTAGGACTCCAGGTTTTGGTCCTGGCTATCTAGGTTCGAATCCTGGTCCCCGAGCAAATAAAAGTACACCCCATTAGGGGTGTACTTTTATTTATTGGAGTAAAAGGTGGGATTCGAACCTAGGGAAGGGTTTGGGAAACGGAAGTTTCCCACTGCCGCCGCTAGGCGGATTTGTGGGGGTATCAGCGACGAAGGAGCGCCTAAGGGGGCGGAAGCCCCCTAGGGGAGCGAAGCGTTAGCGAGCGACAGGTTCGCAAACCTGGTCCCCGAGCAAATGAGAAAAAACACCCTTTTGGGTGTTTTTTATTGGTTTAATCACATTTTTACGATATAATTAAAGAATAAAATTATTTTGTCCCAATTTACGTATTAGTATTAATTGCCCTTGGCATGCTGAGGGTTAAGAGCTGAATTAATGTTGCAAAATCCAGAAGATTATTCTTCAAAAACTGACAATGAATTAGTCTCTTTAACCTTGGAAAACCAAGTTTTTTTCGCGATTTTAATGAATCGCTATAGTGAAAAATTGGCGAGATATATTCGTCGAATTTCCAACTTAAGTCCCGAAGAAATTGAAGATGTTTTGCAGGAAATTTTTATCAAAGTTTACAAAAATTTGAATGATTTTGATCAAGATTTAAAATTTTCTTCTTGGGTTTATCGAATTACCCATAATCAAGTAATTAGTCATCATCGTGCCAAAAGTGCTCGTCCTCAAATGGTGGAAATTGATGAAGCTTTAGCTAATCGTTTGCGAGCCGAAATTAATTTGAACGTTGAAATGGAAAGTAAAGATTTGCAAAGAGAAGTGTCTTTGTTGCTCGCCTCTTTGAAGCCAATTCATCGTGAAGTTTTGGTTTTGAGATTTTTTGAAGAAAAAAGTTATGAAGAAATTTCAGATATTTTAAAAAAACCGAATGGCAGTGTCGCTACTTTAATCCATTCGGCGAAGAAAGAATTAAAAGAAAAATATGGAAAATTTCAGCGATAAAGTATTAGAAACAATCAAACAAAAAGATATAAAACCTCGTCCAAAGTGGTATTTTTTAGCACGTGATTTTACTCTTTGGTTTTTGGTTATTTTAACAACCTTTCTTGGTGGTTTGGCCTTTTCTTTGATTTTACTTTTTTTAAGATTCCAACAATTAGGATTGAATTACCCTCGTCCGCTGGGAAAGCTTGACTGGTTGTTAGCTTCAATTCCTTATGCCTGGTTAATCGTTTTCTTTCTCTTGATTAGTGTAATTTATTTTAATCTAAAACATTTTAGAAAAAGTTATAAATATCCAGCTTATGTTTTAATTATTGCTTCTTTGCTGGGTAGCGTAATTATTGGCTTTATTACAGTTGGTTTTGATGGTCATCGTCAAATGAATGAAGAATTTTCTCGTCGTTTGCCTTTTTATGGTCCAGTTTTTGATGCTCGCCTAAATTCTTGGGATCATCCAAATAATGGTGCTTTATCTGGTCGAGTGGAATCTTTGGGAGCGGGGGGATTTATTCTCAATGATTTGCATGGACATAAATGGCAAATAATTTTTAATCAACAAGATAATTTCAGCAAGAAAACCCAGGAAATAAAAATAAATCAGCGAGTGATTATTAATGGTCAAATAGTCGACCAGGGAATATTTTTAGCTGAAGAAGTTTTGCCTTGGGAGGGTTGTCGCGGACCTTGTCATCTCACTTGTCCGGGCTGTCATTAGGGTGGAAAACGAAGGATAACAATAAACAAATTTATATTTTTTAAAATCGGTAATTTAAGGAAAATAATTGCCGATTTTTTGTTTGCTATGATTGTCAATTTATTGTAAAATATAAGCAAGTACCAAGTATTTTTTATGGCTGATGAAAGAGAACAAATTTCTGGAAAACTACGTGAAGATCGTCGTTCATCAAACACTATCGACCAGTCATTAATGAACCGGTCTTCTTCTGTTGGTGATGAAGAAATGCCTACAGAAAATGATGAAAAAGAAAACGTCCCACAGCCAGGTGAAGAGTACGCCCAACTTCGTGAACAGCAGGCGCAATCGAGAGCTGAAAAAGCGAAAGATGCTGCTGGTGATGCTGTTGGAAAAATTGCCGGGAAAGCAGCGTCGGCATATGTTGGTGGCGGAGTACAAGGGAAAATAGTTGGCAAGGTAGCAGAAAAAGCAGCAAAAAAATTAGTAAAAAAAAGAATGAAACTTTGGCTGATTGCCATTTTACCAAGTTGTTTACCAGGTTGTTTGATAGTCGCAGGATTTTTGGCAATGGCAGCAATTATGCTTACGGTGTTAGCTGACCCGTTAAAAAATCTCGGTTTAATTTTCGATGTAATTTTTGAATCGTTCTAAAATCACTTTAGATTAATATCTCGATATTTAATTTTAAAAAAATGTTCAAGCTATCATTTTTGAAAGCAAAATATTTAAAGCCACGCTTTTTGATGGTTATTTTTTTGGTGGTGGTGCTTGGTTTTCTTGTTGCTGGAGCGGCCAATGCTGGTATTTCCGATGCTGTCGCAACTTTTATGGGTTGGATAGTTTACGGAATTGTTTGGGCACTTGGTCACCTACTGACATTGATGATGAATGTTTTGGTTTGGATTGCCCAATGGAGTAATTTCATTAATGCGCCAGCAGTTGTTTCTGGTTGGAAGATTGTCCGTGATATTTGTAATATGTTTTTTGTGGTTATCATGTTGATTATTGCTTTTGCCACAATTTTGCGAGTCAAAGATTATACCTACGAAAAACTTTTACCAAAATTAATCATCATGGCAATCTTGATTAATTTTTCCAAAATGATTTGCGGATTATTGACCGATGTTTCTCAGGTGGTGATGCTGACATTTGTCAATTCTTTCAAAGATGTTGGCGGTACAAATCTCACCAATATTTTGGGTCTAGATACCTTAATGGCAATAGATGGCAAGGGGGGTGACAGCGAAGCGGATAATATTACGGCCTGGTCAATCATGGGTTCTTATGTTTTGGCCTTGGTCTATGTGATTATCGCCTTAATCACCATTGTTACTATGGTGGTGATGTTGGCTGTCCGTATTGTGATGATTTGGATTTATGTTGTCTTGTCTCCTTTGGCTTATTTGTTGGGTGCTTTCCCGGCAGGAAAAAAATATGCTAGTGAATGGTGGAAAGAATTCACCAAGAATTTAATTGTCGGTCCAGTACTAGCTTTCTTTATCTGGTTATCTTTTGCCGCTTTGGGTACGCAAGACGCAGTTAGTTCTAGTGGTATCAAAACTGACACACCAACAGATTCGGAGTTTTCTCAAGGAGGATCGTCAGCACTCACCGAAGCCGGCTCACCAGACAACATGCTTAATTTTGTAATTTCCATTGCCATGCTTTATGGTGGCTTGAAGGTTGCCCAAAGTATTGGTGGCGCGGCTGGTGGTATGGCTGGCAAAGGAATGGGAGCTATTAGTAAAGGAGTTGTGAAACCAATAGCCGCTGGTGCTGTTGGCGCCTATGCCTTTTCTAAGAGGAAGGCGATTGCCGGCGGAAAAAATATTGCTCGTGGAACCGGAGCTGTTTTGGGCGGAGTAGACAGATTGGCTGGATCAAGTGTTAATGCTTTAACTAACAAAATTAGAACCTCTCAAGGAAAAGAAGCTCTAAAAACAAATCATCTTGGCGAAACTGGTTTGGCTAGATTTGTTACCAAGGGAACACTCAGTTTACCTAAAAAATTATCAGAAAAGGCAAAAAATAGTATGGCTGGTGATCGAGAAATTAATGCCAATTTAAGAAATTTTAACGAAGAAGAAAGAGTAAAAGGTAAAGATGCAGAATATAAACATCATCTGGATGGTCAAAAATACAAATGGGATAAAAAAGAAAAAGAGTTTTATCGTTATAATGAAAACAATGAAAGAATTGTAGCTTTTGATAAAAATGGCGAAAAAGTCAGGAAAATGAATCTAATTGAACAGGTGACTCGCGATTCAATAAAAGGTAATTTTGACAAATCCACTACTGCTTCCAACTTAGCTCAAGAGAAAAAAATAGCAGAAAGACAGAAGGCGTTTGCTGATTCTGGAAAATCAAACGAAGAACTTTCACGTCTTTTGCATAATGCTTCGACTTCTCTCACGGACAAGATGGCAATCTCAATGACCTTAGCCTCCAAAGGTGGCTTTGGAAACAATGAAGAAGTTAAGAAGGCTAAAGATATAACTCAAGGCAACCCATTTATTAATAAGAAAATTGATGAGGAGGTAGATAAAAACCAAACCCACTTGAATTACGACTTTAGTTTGGATGAAAAAGGTAATTATACAAATCAAGGTTCGGTAGATAGATTTAAAAAACGCATGAGTACCGGCAAAATTAATTCTACCGCCGTACCTTCAGAATTATTTGAACAAGCGGGAGCAATCAAAGCGCTTGATGAATATCATGGTAAAGATTTTGATCGATACATTACTTCTATGTACAACAGAGGAAGTAAATTCGAAAAAACTGTTGATGGAGGATTGTTGGCAAGTAGAAAATTTGGCGTTGATTCAAAAGGAAAGCCAGCAATCGACAAAGAAGATAAATTCGCCTCTTTGCATGCAAAATTAACCGGCAATATTGCCCAATCTTTCCAGGTTGATATCAAAAAACCAGATGGTACCACGGAATCAAATTTTGATTCAGGAGCTTTGGGAGAATTTGTTAAGAAAAACAAAGCAGCTGACTTAAATAATATTGACCTCTCAGGAATAGGTAGTAATTTGAAAAAAGATTTAGGAAAAGACCCAGCCAAAGATGAAGAAATCAAAAAACAAATAGAAGATTTAAAAAATAATGTTTTAGAAACTATCACCAAAAATATTACCTCGGCCAAGCTAACAGCGATGAACAAGAATGGCAGTAACGAAGAATTAGTTAAGAAATTAGTAAATTTGCAGGCAGAAAAAGGTAGTAGTGCAGGATCAACCGATGAGGAAAAAGATAAGAAAGAATATATTTGGAATAGTAGAGAACTATCCTCGTTACTTGACGATAAAAATGCTGCGATTATGAAAAAAATATTAGCAGATAGAAAAAAAGAGGAAGCTAAGGAAAAAGAAAAAAAAGAAAACAAGGGGTAAATAATTATGATTAATCAAAACGATAATTTCAATCCACAAGTTTTTGAATTTCTAAACTCAATGTTTAGAATTACTTTAACGATGGAATTGGCAAGAAAATATCAATTGAACCGAGAGCAATCTCCTTTAATTACTGATTTAGTTTTTAGTCTTGCCCAAAAAGAGATTTCTTTTTCTGCGATTCCTCAAGAAGTTGAAAAACTTTTTGCTTTTGATAACACTACTGCTCGAGCTTTTGCTTGTGATCTTCTTGGAACTCATTTCCTTTTTCTGGCTGATTATTTTCCAGATATGTTATCTTCCCTGGAATCGTTTGGTGGTAAGCCGGAAAATTATATTGAAACTATTGGTAGAATTAGTAAGGCTTTAGCCGAGGAAAAGGCCTATTTTGCTAGCGAAAATACTCTGGAAGAAGAGTATGTTTTTCAGCCGAAAGAAGTTGTCGATGATGAAGAAGATTCGCCGGTGGAAGATGGTCCTTTGACTCGTGAAGAATATAATAAAATTTTTAGAGAAGGGGTGTTGAGTTTTTTGTTTGAAATATCTGATCTCGAGATGCTTGAGGAATTTAATCAGAAGACCCTCGTTTTTATGGACGAAGATTCTTTGGCCCAGAATGATTTCTTCAAGAGTCTGATGAGCAACCAAGAATTAATTAGTCGCAATCCAATAATTATTGAAAACAAAAAAGAAGATCCGACGATTGCCAATTGGCTTAAAGATTTTATTAAAGAAAAGGGTAGTGATTTTTTTGATGAATTAGTTTTAGCTGAATACTTAGCGACCTCTCCTAATCCAAAAAATTTGTCAGCAGAAGAAAAAGATTTATTACGTCGCTTGTTGAACCTTTATCGTAATTTAGTTTTCTTTCCGGAGAGTCAAGAAAGTTTAGATCCAGAAAAATGGCAGCTTGTTCCTTTTGAGGAAAAACATCAAGAAGAAAAAACTTTTTTAGAAAAAAAACAAGATAATCTGCGCCGCGAACTTGAAGAGTCGTTAAGAAAATTTCAAAAAGGAAGTCTGGAATATCGTGCGGCCAGCGAAGAACTGGAAAGACTGAATAAAAATTAAACAAAAATTAAAAGATGTTTGATTATTTGCAACAATTTAAACGCTTGCCGAAAGAATTGCAAGATTATGTTTCCTCGGAGGAAGCCATGAAGTCTTTGGATGAAATTGAAGCCAAGCACGGAGTAAAATTAGCCGCCGCGGTTATGCGCTTGATGGTGAAAGATTTGTCATTGGAAAAATTACCTTTGTTTTTGTCTTCCGAATTTTCTTTAAACGAAGAAGAGGCCAAGCAAATCACCAAAGAATTAAAAGCTGGGGTCTTAAGAAAAGCCGCTTCTCATCTTGGTTTTGCACCAGTGATCACTAGTGATCCTGCTGAAGAAAAAATTAATCAGCTTTTGCAAACTAATATTGTTTCTTTTTCCAGCCAGGAATTGATTAATCGTTTTCGCTTGATTTCCAAAACTTATCTCCATGGCGTGCGCAGTAAAATTGATACTCGTTTAGTGATGCAGAAGAGTATTGATGCTGGCGGTTTGGGTCTGTCGACAGAAAAGGCAGATCAACTTCTTAACTCTTTGGATGGTCAAGAATTAAAAATTGATACCACAAAAAAATCTTCTGCCTTGGACAACCTAATCAAAACTCATACCATTCAACCTGAATATAGTTTGGCTAACTCAATTGAGGAACGAAAGAAGAAAATGCTTGCCGCCAAAAATTTACCGGCAGCTGAAGAAAAAGTTAATTTGCCTTTAGAAAAAGCACCGGTGAAATCTCTACCAAAACCAGATGTGGTGCCAAACAATTTGCCTTTTGCTGAAGCTGAGAAGAAAGAAAAAATTGCTGAACCGGATGAAGTCGCTGCTTTTTTGAAAAAAATTTCTCAGGGTCAAACTCCAGAGAAGGAAGAAACAAAGCCAACACCAATACCAACCCCAGTTGTTGCCGCTGCTCCGGCTTTGGTGAAAAAAGTTTCTGAAGGACAGTTTGAAATAAAAATTCAGTCAGCACCAAAAGAAGTTAAGCCAGAGATAAACAAAACACCAACAGAAAAACCGGTTATCAAAGAGCCGGGAGTAAGTTTTCAGCCAATTCCTACTGCCAAGTTAATTACTCCGCAACAGCCAGTTCATAATTATGGTCCGAAAATAGCGCCAGTAACTGCTTCTAGTGAACAGGGAAGAGTTAGAATGGATGATGTGCGAACAGCGCCAAGAGTAATGGGTCCAGTTGAAGAATTGCGTTTTCTTGATTTGGCGAATTTTCGACGCTTAGCACCAACACCAACTGAAGCAACTGCTAAAATTTTTTCCAAGATAAAATTATTAGAAAAGAGTGGTTATGATCGAATGACTGCCGGTATTGCTGCTTGGCGCCAAAGTGAGGTTAATCGTTTGTATTTGATTATGTGCCGCGAATCAGCATTCAAAGCCAAACCAATCTTGGAAATAATGGAACAACTAAAAGCAGCCGGAAAAAATTATTTAACCATTGAAGAAATTGATGCAATCATGCTTTTAAATGCCAAACTTATTTTTTAGAGTATGCAGCAATTTACGGTTCCACAATTTATTGATGTTGAGAGTAAAATTATTGGTCCGATTACCACTCGGCAGTTTTTGATTTTTTTGGGAACAGGAATTTTTATTGTTTTATTTTATAAAATTTTCGATTTCACTTTATTTTTGTCGATCTCGATTCCCTTGGCGCTAATGGCAATTTTGTTTGCCTTTTTCAAGGTTAACGGAAGACCTTTTCACTATTTTGTCATTAACTTAATTCAAACTTGGCGCCGACCAAGGACTAGAGTTTGGAATAATAAAATTAATCCTTTGGAGGTGGAAGTACAAAATATTGTTTTTCCTGAAAAAGTACAAACCAAAGAATTTTATCATCATTCTCGTTTGGCCGAACTTTCTTTGATTGTTGATACGGCTGGTGAATATCGCGGCAATTGGGAAGATGATGAAATTATTACTAGTGAAAGCAGCAAAAACTTTTAATCAAAATATATGGAAAAGCCGGACAAATTAGCAAACAACAAAATAAAAGTTTCTACCCAGCAATTTCTTGATATTGCCGAAATAAAAGATGATTGTGTGATTTTGCGTGATGGTACAATGCGTGCCGTGCTTTTGGCTTCCAGTATTAACTTTGCTTTGAAGAGTGAAGATGAGCAAAATGCGGTTATCGAAGCTTATGTTCGTTTTTTAAACAACCTTTCTTTCTCTTTGCAGATTGTGATTCAATCTCGTGAATTAAACATTAATTCTTATCTGGAATATTTATCACAAAAAGAAAAAGAACAGACCAATCGCTTATTGAAAGCGCAAACTGGTGATTATATTGGCTACATTAAAGAGTTAACCTCGATTGGCAAAATCATGAACAAACGTTTTTATGTGGTAGTGCCTTATAGTCCGCTTTCCGATAAACATAAAGGTTTTTTTAGTTTACTTGGCGAATCTTTAAAACCAGCTACTTCTATTAAATTAAAGGAAAAAAGTTTCTTGCAATATAAAGATTTATTAGAACGTCGAGTAGAGAGTGTGATGAATGGTTTGGAAGCAATGGGCGTAAAATCTACCAGACTTGATACTCAAGGTTTGATTGAGCTTTATTATAATACTTACAATCCAGAAACTTCAAAAAATCAGGAGCTTGCTGATTTGAACAAGCTTCGTGTAGAAAACTAACAAGGACTATGATTAATTTTAAAAATAGTAACCAATTAAGAGAAGAACAGAAGAAAGGCCCAGATGTTTTGGATCGAATTATTGATCAGGGCCGAAAACCTAGTCAAGATATTGAAAGTGACCCAAGGCTTGCTCGAGAAATTATTGAAGAAGAAAAAGCTTTTCGTTTGGGTATTCTTTCGGTTCGTGATTTGATTTCTCCAGCAAGCATGAAGGTTGATTCAACAATCATGCGTTTGGGGGAAAAATTTGTTCGTACCTTTTTTGTGGTTAACTACCCTCGTTATATTAGTGTTGGCTGGTTTGCGCCGATTATTAATCTGAATTTGAATTTTGATGTTTCCATGTTCTTCTATCCAGTGAAGAGCGCGGTAATTTTGAAACAATTAAAAAATCGAGTAGGTGCTCTGGAAGCACAAATTATTGGTGATGCAGAAAAGGGAGCTGCTCGTGATCCTTTGCGTGAGACTGCTTTGCGTGATATTGAATATTTGCGCGATGCCCTTACTCAGGGAACGGAAAAATTCTTTCAGTTTGCTCTTTATGTCACTGCTTATTCTGATACTATGGAAGAAATGGATCGCATTTCTGATCAGATTGAAGATATTTTTGGTTCACGTTTGGTTTATTCAAAACGAGTTTATTTTCAATCCGAACAAGGGTTCAACTCCACTTTACCGCTTGGCAATGATGAACTTTATATCACCTTCAACATGAATTCATCGCCAATTGCTTCTTCTTTCCCTTTTATTTCCAGTGAATTATCCAGCGATCGCGGAATTCTTTATGGCATTAATCGTCACAATAATAGTTTGATTTTGTTTGATCGCTTTTCTTTGCAGAATGCTAATTCGGTAGTTTTTGCTTCAGCTGGTGCTGGTAAAAGTTATGCCATCAAATTAGAAGTTCTTCGTTCTTTGATGTTGGGAACCGATATTATTATTATCGATCCGGAATATGAATATAAACATCTTTCCGATGCAGTCGGTGGTACTTATATTAATATTTCTCTTTCCAGTGAAAACAAAATTAATCCTTTTGATTTGCCACGTTCGATTGGTGGTGAAGCCCGTCCAAAAGACATCATCCGTAGTGCGGTAATTACTTTGAAAGGTTTGGTTCGTTTGATGATTGGCAATCTGACTTACGACGAAGATTCAATTGTCGATCGAGCTCTTTTGGAAACTTACGCCAAAAAAGATATCACTCCCGATGCTGATTTGAGCAAAATTGAAGCGCCAACCATGAGTGATTTTGAACAGGTTTTGGAAGGAATGGAAGGTGGAAATGACTTGGCTCTCCGTTTGAAAAAATACACCGAAGGAACTTTTTCCGGCTTGTTAAATAATTTCACTAATGTGGAAATGAATAATCAGCTGGTTTGTTTCTCGGTTCGTGATTTGGAAGATGAACTTCGTCCAATCGCTATTTACACGATTATTAACTACATTTGGAATGTGGTCCGTAGTGAAACCAAAAAACGTATTTTGGTTATTGATGAAGCTTGGTGGATGATGCAGAACGAAGATTCGGCGAAATTTATTTTTGCCTTGGTAAAACGTTGTCGTAAATATTACCTCGGTGTAACCACTATCACTCAGGACGTCAGCGACTTTTTGGCTTCTCCTTATGGCAAAGCAATTGTGACCAACTCGGCTCTGCAAATTTTGTTCAAGCAATCGCCAGCAGCCATTGATTTGGTGCAAAAAACTTTTATTTTAACCGAAGGAGAAAAATATTTACTTTTGGAATGCGGTGTTGGTGAAGGAATCTTCTTTGCCGGCAACAAGCACGTGGCAATTAAGGTGGTAGCTTCTTATTCGGAGGATCAATTAATTACTTCCGATCCACGTCAATTATTGGAAATTGAAGAAGCAAAAAAAGAATACGAAAAAAGTTTGCGTGAACAAGAAGAAAGTTTATAGAATTTTTAAAAATTTAAACATATGATGGAAAATAAAAAAAAGATTAGTTTTGTAATCATCGCTATCTCTTTAATCATAATTGCGGTTGTGGTTTGGTTGGTATTAAAAAATAAAGATACCGGTTTAATTCCACCGATTGATAGCAATCTAAATGAGGGAATTGCCACTATTACTGAACCAATCAACACCACCACTCCGGGAACAACACCACGTGATTATCGCAAATTTGATATTTCCAAAGAACCAAAAATTGAACAAGATGCTGAGGCAGTGAAAAAAATTGCCATGGCTTTTGCTGAACGTTTCGGTTCTTTTTCCAACCAATCTAATTATTCCAACATTGAAGATTTAAAAATCTTTATGACCAAGAGTATGGGGGACTGGGCGGAAGGATATTTGAGTGATTTAAAAAAATCCAAAAGCAACAATGGTGAATATTATGGCATCACCACCAAGGCTGTTAGCGCTGAGGTGAAAAGTTTTGACAAAACCAAAGGTGAGGCCGAAATTGTGGTGACTACTAGTCGCCAAGAAACCAAGGGAAATGTTGCTAGTGCCTATTTTAATCAAGAATTAACTTTAAAAATGGCAAAAGACGGCAGTATCTGGAAAGCAGATAGTGCTAGTTGGCAAAAATAAATATGACCAAGAAGCCAATTATTAAAAAAACGACCAAGACGCCAGCGAAAAAAATTGTAGCCAAAAAAGCAGTCGTTAAAAAACCAATCGTCAAAAAAACAGCACCAGAAAAAAAACAAGAACGTTGGTTTATTGTTTTTTGCACGACAGGTTTAATTCTATCGGTGGCAATGTTTTTGTTGGTGCGAGTAAATATGTATTATGATGATTTGGAATTATTGGCCAAAGAAGACACTGCCCTATTGGAAAGATCTTATATCAATAAATTACCGCCAGCAGAAGCAGCAGCTGATCCAACAGTTAGTGGCGCTTTTAATATTAATAATAACCAGCCAGCTTGGAGTCAGGATGATACTTATTTGGGAAATATTCGTGGGGCGGTAAAGATTTTTTATTTTGCCGATTATAATTCTCAGATCAGCCGAGAGCAGGAAAAAGAATTACGTCGTCTAGTGAATAATTATCCAGAGCAGATTTTATTGGTGCGCAAAGATTTTCCAAGCAGTGAGCCACTTTCTTTGCAAAGTTCTCGGGCAGCCAGATGTGCTCAGGAGCAAGGAGATTATTGGAAATATCACGACATTGTTCTTGCCTATTTGAATCGAGACAAACAAGTGGTGGAAGATGTTCTTTATGATGAAGACGCGCCATCAAAAACAGAAAAATTAACCGAAAGTAAAAATTTTCTTATCGATTTAGCTGAACGTGGCGCTTTGGATATGAAGAAGTTTAATACCTGCTTCGAAGATGCAAGTAATGTCGCAATTAGTGATAATGTTAGTGAGGGGGAGAGATTAGGAATTTCTGGCGTACCAACAATTTATATTAATGGTCAGCAATTTGTTGGCTCACTAAGTTATCAAGATTTGGAAAGATTAACGAAGATGATTATTGCAAAATAATTATCAGAAATAACATGGCAGAAGCTAAAATAAAAAGTATTTTTGTTTGCAGTCACTGCGACGCCCAATATCCAAAATGGAGTGGGCGTTGTTTGGAGTGCGGTTCTTGGGGTACCTTGAATGAAGAAACTGAAATAGTGGATCAAAAAGCCAAGAGCAAAAAAGAACAAACCGAAGCTTATCAAAAAATTGTTGGGGCGGAAATTATCGACCTGGCAAAAATATCTGGTGATGGTCCAAAAAGATTTTTAACCGGCCTCAAAGAAATTGATCGCGTACTTGGCGGTGGTTTGCCGGAAGGTTCACTCACTTTGTTGGCTGGTGAACCGGGAATTGGTAAATCTACTTTAGCAGCGCAAATCGCCAATGCTTTGAGTGGTAAAAAAGTTTTTTATATTAGTGGTGAAGAAAGCGCTGCCCAGGTCAAGGCGAGATTGGTTCGCTTGAATTGTGATTTAACGCATTTGAAATTTTTAAGCGAAACTAATATTGAAAAAATCTCCGCAGCGGCCTTAAAAATATTACCGGATTTAATTATTGTTGATTCCATTCAAACGGTTTATTCGGCAGCAATGCCTTCAGAAGCGGGGAGCGTGAGTCAGATTAGAGCGGCGGCAATCAAATTTTTGGAATTAGCCAAGGAACATAATGTGGCAGTAATTTTAATTGGTCATATCACCAAGGATGGAGCAGTAGCTGGTCCAAAATCTCTCGAACATATTGTGGATACGGTTTTGTATTTAGAAAATGAAGATGCTCATCAATATTCTTTGCTTCGTTCCAGTAAAAATCGTTTTGGTTCGGTGAATGAATTAGGAGTTTTGGAAATGACTGGCACAGGCTTCAAAGAAGTTCTTGATCCAAGCTCAATTTTTCTGTCCAACGGGGAAGAATTCTTGTCTGGCTCAGCGGTTAGCTGTGTTGTGGAAGGCAGTCGTCCTTTTATGGTCGATATTCAAGCCTTGGTTACCAAAACCGTTTTTGGTTATCCGCAAAGAAAGTGTTCCGGTTTGGACTTGAATCGCTTGCAGGTTTTGGCGGCGGTTATCTCCAAAAGGGGTGGTTTGGATTTGAGCAGTAAAGATATAATTTTAAATGTGGTTGGTGGGCTCAAAATTAGCGATCCAGCCCTTGATTTGGCAGTTTGTGCAGCAATTATCTCTTCGGCAAGCAACAAAAAATTATCCCGTACGACGGTGTTTTTGGGAGAATTAGGCTTGTCTGGCGAATTAAGGCCAGTTGCTCGCTTGGAACAGCGCTTGAAAGAAGCTGAAAAATTGGGCTTCAAAGAAGCGATTATCCCTGATACGGAAATCAAGGCTGGCAAAATTAAACTAATCAAAATAAAAAGCCTGGAACAATTGAAAAATTATTTTTCTTAAGAATACAAAAAAAGAACTTCTTTAACGGAAGTTCTTTTTTATTCCAAATGAATTTCTCCTTCAATCTCGCCAACTTTGTTTTTTAGCTTTGGCCAATTTTTTAAATCTGGATCAACACTAATTAATTTTTCAGCACTAGCTTGTGCGGCTTTGATTTGTTGGTAATCAAAAAGAGTAGCAATTTTTAATTCTGGGAAACCGGATTGTAATAAACCATAAGTTTCGCCAGCTCCTCTTAATTTCAAATCTTCTTCCGCCAATTCGCGGCCATTTTGATATTTTACCAAAGCTTCCAAACGCTTGGCGGTATTGCCACTTGCCCCATCTTTGCTAGTGAAGAGAAAACAATAAGCTTGATCCGCTCCTCGACCGATGCGGCCACGGAATTGATGAAGGGTGGAAAGGCCAAATCTTTCAGCGCCTTCAATAATCATAATATTGGCATTCTTGATATCAATTCCCACTTCAATCACAGAGGTGCTGACCAGTATCTGAATTTTTTTATTCAAAAATTCGGCCATTACTTTTTCTTTTTCTTGGCTTTTTAGTTTGCCATGCATTAAACCAATTTTGCAATCTGGAAAAACTTTTTTTAATTTTTCTGCTTCTTCTTTGGCTGATTTGGCGCCAGTTTTATCGGAAGCAGCAATTAAAGGACAGACCACAAACATTTGTCGGCCAGTTTTTATTTCTTTGGCGGCAAATTCATAAGCATCATTTCTTTTTTCTTCAGAAATAATTTTGGTAATTACGCTTTTTCGATTCGGTGGCAGCTCATTAATTAAAGACAAATCCAAATCGCCATAAAGAGCTAGTGCCAAGGAGCGCGGAATTGGCGTGGCGCTAAGCGAAAGAAAATGGGGAGTAAAATTATTCGGACCATTCAAATCAGCTAATTTCTTGCGCTGTTTAACACCAAAGCGTTGTTGCTCATCGACAATTGCCAAAGCAACTGGCGCTAATATTTCTTTACTAAAAATTAAAG
>CAZCFX010000007.1:5234-26632 GCA_964498085.1 uncultured Gammaproteobacteria bacterium | reverse complement strand
AAAAAGAAGGTTAAAATAAATTTTGTTTTATTTGGTTTAAAAAAATTTTTCATATTAGTTTTTTTGTTATTATATAAAAAACACCCCAAGAGGTCAATTTGACGGTTTTTTGTTGACTTTTAGCCTTTTTTGGTTTATTATTAAGTCAAAGAGCTTGGTAATTGCTAAGCCTTTTAATTTTTTATCTAATATTTAATTAATTATCATGCCTCAAAATTTTCTTGCCGGCTCATTTTTTGTGTCGGGAAGGGGGCAGAAGCTCAAGTCTTGAAATAAGCTTGGGATAAAAAGAAAAAAATATGATCAAAATTCCAAAAATGGAAGAAATGTTAAAAGCTGGTGCCCACTTTGGACATCGTACAAACCGTTGGCACCCAAGAATGAAACAATTCATTTTCGGTGAAAAAAATGGTATCTACATCATCGACTTATCCAAAACTCAAGAACAAATGAAAGAAGCTCTTGAATTCGTTCAAGGTTTGGTTAAAGAAGAAAAAAGTATTCTTTTTGTTGGCACCAAAAGCCAAGTAAAAGAACCAATGAAAAAAATGGCAGAAGTTACTTCCATGCCTTACATCGTTGGAAAATGGCTTGGTGGTTATTTAACCAACTTCGCTGTTGTAAAAAAATCAGTAAAAAAATATGTTGATTTACTAGAAAGAAAAAAGACTGGTAAATTAGAAAAATATACTAAGAAAGAACAATTAGATTTTGATCGCGAAATCAAAAAATTAGAAACTCGCGTTTCTGGTTTGGTAAACCTCAACAAACTTCCAGATGCTTTATTTGTTTGGGATATCAAAGAAGAAGAAACCGCTGTTAATGAAGCAATCAAAAAGAACATCCCGATTATCGCTATCTGTGACACTAATGTTAATCCAGACTTGGTTAACTACCCAATTCCAGCTAACGATGATTCAACCAAAACTATTAAATTAATTTTGGAAACTGTGAAGGAAGCAATTTTGGATGCTCGCAAATAATCTTTATAAAAATTCATAATTTTTAATTATATGGAATTACTCAAACAATTACGTGAAATGACTGGTGCTGGCATGGTTGATTGTAAAAAAGCTCTTGATGAATCCAATGGCGACTTGAATGCTGCTGTTGAATTATTGAGAAAAAAAGGAATTGCCAAATCAGCAAAACGTGCTGATCGCGAAACCAGTGAAGGAGTAGTTGCTGTTGCTGTTAATGATGACCAAACTGAAGGTTATGCAATTGAAGTTAATTCAGAAACTGACTTCGTTGCTCGCAGCGAAAAATTTCAAGAATTTGTGAACAAATCTTTGGAGTTAATCAAAGCAAAAAAACCAGCCAACGTTGATGAACTATTAGCTTTGGAAATGGATGGCTCAACTGTTGCTGATACTCTCAACACCATGAGTGGTGTGATTGGCGAAAAATTAGCCGTGAAAAATATTGCTGTTTTACAAGGTGCAACTGTTGCTGCTTATTCTCACTTTGGTGGACACATTGGTGTTTTGGTTTCAATTGACGCTGCTGGAAAACAAGAAGAAGCAAATGATATTGCTATGCAAATTGCTGCTGCTAATCCAAAATATTTAGTACCAGCAGAAGTTGATCCAGAAGAAATGGAAAAAGAAAAAAATATTTATCGTGAACAATTAATCAAAGAAGGAAAACCAGCAGAAATGGTAGAAAAAATCTTGGCAGGAAAAATGTCCAAATATTATTCCGAAGTTTGTTTAATGGAACAAGAATTTATTAAAGACGACAAGAAAAAAGTTAAAGATATTTTGGGTGGTGCAAACATCTCCGCCTTTGTTCGCTTTAGTCTTTAATCTATGAGAATTGCCGAAGTTCAATTCATTTCTTGGGATAAAGTTTATCATTTTTCAAGTGAAGATGAATCTTTGAAAATTGGCGATTCAGTTTTGGTGAACACGGAACTGGGAAGAGAGATTGGAAAAGTTGTCGGTTTCACCAAAGAAACAAAAGAAGAGGAACTAAAAGAAATTATTAGAAAAGCAGAAAAATCTGAAATCAATCGTTCCGAAGATCAGGAGCGCAAAGCAGAAGCTTTGGCGGTTTGCAAAGAAATTATTGAACGTCACAATTTGGATATGAAGTTGGTTGATGTTCACTTTTCTTTCGAAGGTAATCGCTTGAATTTTGCTTTTGTTGCTGATGGCAGAATTGATTTCCGCGAGTTAGTAAAAGATTTAACTGCCCACTTTAACGCCAATATCCGTCTCACCCAAATTGGTGCTCGTGACGAAGCTCGTCTCACTGGTGATTGTGGTGGTTGCGGCAAAAAACTTTGTTGCCGTGGTTCAGTAAAAGAATTTTCTTCAGTCACTTCTGAGATGGCCGAAGTTCAACAAGTTGTTCATCGCGGTAGCGATCGAATTTCCGGAATGTGTGGTCGTCTAATGTGTTGTCTGGCTTATGAGTATGAAGGCTACAAAGAACTACGTGCCAAAATGCCAACCTACGGAGCGAAAGTTAATGTTGATGGTCGTCGCGGAATTGTCGTTGGGCATCATGTCCTAAAACAATCGGTCGATGTTCGTTTTCCGGCCGAAAAAAGTGGCGAAAGAGACACAGTAATTGAAGTTGATTTGAATCGCAAAAATAAAAAGGAAGAAAAGAAAGAAAAGAAATAAAATTTAGCAAATAAAAAGCACTCGCTAGCGGCGAGTGCTTTTTTTTGTTTTTCTCTCAATTATGTTATAATTTAAGCAACTAATAAAATTTTTTTAAATTATTTTTATATGTTTAACCGAAAAATCAATGTCGCAATTAATGGCTTTGGCCGTATTGGCCGAGCCGCCTTTAAAATTATTTTAGATGAACATCCAAAATTGAATATTGTCGCAATTAATGACCTAACCGACACCAAAACTTTGGCTCATCTTTTGGAGTATGACACTTGCTATGGTCGTTACCAAAGAAAAATTTCCAGCACCAAAGATTATTTAGTTGTTGATAATAAAAAATATCCAGTTTTCTCTCAAAAAGATCCAAGTGTATTGCCTTGGAAAAAATTAAAAGTTGATATCGTTTTGGAATGTACCGGAAAGTTCCGTAGTGCTGAAGAAGTACAAGCTCATCTGGATGCTGGTGCTCAAAAAGTAATTATTAGTGCTCCGGCCAAGGGAAAAGTTAAGACAATTGTTATTGGTGTTAACGAAGAAAAACTCAACAAAACCGACAATGTAATTTCTTGCGCTTCTTGCACTACCAATTGTCTAGCCCCAGTAACTGCCGTGATCAAAAATAATTTTGGTATCAAAAAAGCTTTGATGACCACCATTCATTCTTATACTGCTGATCAAAATTTGGTGGACGGTCCACACAAAGATTTGCGCCGTGCTCGTGCCGCGGCCATGAATATTGTGCCAACCACCACTGGCGCCGCTTCTGCTGTCGCCGATGCAATTCCTTCTTTGAAAAATTCTTTTGATGGCTTGGCAGTTCGCGTGCCAACCCCAGTTGGTTCTCTTTGTGATACGGTATTTTTACTAAACAAAAAAACCACTGTCGAAGCAGTCAACAAAGCTTTTGTTACCGCCTCCCGAGGAAAGATGAGGGGAATTATTGAAGCCTCCAAAGAAGAATTAGTTTCTTCTGACATTATTGGCAATGCTTATAGTTCAATTGTTGATTTATCTTCAACGATGTTGGTTGGTGGAGATTTATTGAAAGTAGTAGCTTGGTACGACAACGAATGGGGCTATTCCCATCGTTTGGTAGAATTATCTTATTTAATTAAAAAATATTTAAAATAAATTTATGAGATTAGAAGGAAAAGTAGCAATTGTGACCGGAGCTTCATCTGGTATTGGTTTGTCTATCGCCGAAGAATTTTTGGCCGAAGGGGCAAAGGTGATTTTTTCCGATATTAATAGTCTTTCCAAAGAACTTCCAGTAGAACAGGCGATTTTTCAACATGCTGATGTTTCCAAGGTTGAAGAGGTGGAAAATTTAATCAAACTTGCTTTGGAAAAATTTGGCCGTTTGGATGTAATGGTAAATAACGCCGGAATTGGTACGATGGGCGGTGCTTTGGATATTGATGATAACACTTGGCAAAGAACTATCGATATTAATCTTACCGGAACATTCTATGGTTTGCGCGCTGCTGCCAAAGCCATGAAAAATTTGGGTCAAGGCGGTTCAATCATTAACATGAGCTCAATTCTCGGTAAGGTTGGGATGGCTAGTACTTTGGCTTATTGTGCCGCAAAAGGTGGCGTTGTTCAATTGACCCACGCTGCCGCCCTGGATTTGGCAGCAAATAAAATTAGAGTAAACGCGATTGCGCCTGGATTTATCAAAACGGCAATGACCAAAGGTCTTGAAGAAAATAAACAATTTAATGATTTAATCGTTTCCTCCACTCCTCTTGGCTATTTTGGGGAAGCAATCGATATCGCCAAAACCGCTGTTTTTTTGGCTAGTGACGAATCCAAATATATGACCGGGGAAGTGGTCTATGTTGATGGCGGCTGGACTGCGAGATAATTTCATGAAAGCAGAAAAAGATTTAATAAAATTAATCAAAAAAGCTGATTTGCGAGGACGCGGTGGCGCAGATTTTCCGGTCGCAAAAAAATGGGAAAGTTTTTTGACTTCAATTAAATTAAAAAAAGAACAGGGGATAATTATTGTTAATTGTTCAGAAGGCGAACCGGGAGTTTTTAAGGATGCCCATATTTTAAAAAATTATTTGGCTGATTTTTTCTTTGGTTTACGCGAAACTCTTAATTTTTTTGGTTCAAAAAATATTTCCCAAATCTATTTTTTTACCAGTCATGAATACGCCAAAAGGTTTTTAAAATCGATAGAAAAAGAATTGGCTAAAAAAGAAAATAGTTTTCTAAAAAAAATCTGGCACTTTTCGTTCAAGGAGGGACATTCCTATCTTAGCGGTGAAGAAAATACTATTTTAAATATTATTGAATTTTCTTTAATCGAGCCACGCCTAAAACCGCCTTATCCTTCGGAAAAAGGTTTGTTTGGCCGTCCAACTTTGATTAATAATTTAGAAACTTTTTATAATATTGGACTAGTTGCTCAGGGAAAATTCAAAAAAGAAAGATTTTATTCTCTTTCTGGAAAAATCAAAAATCCTGGGGTTTATGCCTTTTCCGAAAAGGCCACAGTTGAAGAAATCCTGAAAAAGAGCGATAATTTATTACAGAGAGACTTTTTTGTGGTTGTTGGTGGTGATATGAGCGGAGAAGCTCTCAATCAAAAACAATTAAAACGCCCAGTTGGTGGCGCCGGATCAATTAGAGTATTTTTGGCTTCGGAAAATCCGCGAAAGGTTGTTCGCGAATGGTTAGAGTTTTATGCCAAGCAGACTTGCGGAAAATGCACTCCTTGTCGTGAAGGCACTTATCGTTTGCTGGAAATTTTTCAAAAAAATCCGGAAGAATTCCTAAAATTTAGAGGAGAAGTCCGCAACTTACTTGATAATTTAGCCACTGCCAGTTTCTGTGCTCTTGGTTTCGGTATCCCAACTCCTTTCAATAGTTACGCAAAAAATATTTTAAAAATTAATTCAAAAAAATAATATATAAATTAATTATAAATTTATGGAAACAGAAAAAGTATTAGCTCCCAAAGTAGCTAAGAAAAAATTAATTCCAGTATTTGATTTGTTTGAAAATTCTTGGAAAGTTTATGTTGATAATTTCAAAGGCTTAGTCACAATGTCTCTCTATAGTCTATTCGGGATGATTGCGATTTTGCTTGGCGTGGTTTTGGTTTCTGGTTTAGCTGCTTTTATCGGTTTCAAAGGACAAGAATCATTATTAATTAGAATTATTCTAATCGCTTTGATTATTATTGTCTCTGTTGCTTCATTGGCGGTAGCTATTTGGTACAGCACCAGATCAAAAGCTGGTCTTTATTTGATGATCAAGAATAATTATTCTTCCGTCAGAGAATCTTGGCAAGAAAGTAAAAAAATCTTCTGGCCTTTCTTTTGGTTGAGCTTATTAGTTTCAGTTTTGGTTTTATTATGGGCTTTATTACTTTTCATTCCAGGAATCATCTTTGCGGTCTTCTATAGTTTTGCCATGATTATCTTCGTTTTTGAAGGTAAAAAATATATGTCTTCAATCAAAGCCAGTAAGGAATTGGTGAAGGGTTATTGGTGGGCAGTTTTTGGACGTTTGGCTTTCTTGGGTCTAGTTGTTTATCTTTTCTCTTGGTTGCTAGGAATTTCTGTTAGTGCCACCGAAAGCAACGTTGCTCTTTCCACTATTCTGAGCTTTTTAAATTCAGTTATCATTTTGATTATTTCTCCTTTTCTTTATATCTATCCGGTTCAGTTATATCAGAACTTAAAAGAAATCAAAAAATAAAAAATTTATCATGTCAGAATCAGTTAGTTTTAAATTAAACGGCAAAAAAGTATTTTGTTTGCCTGATGATACTATTTTAATCGCCGCAGAGAAGGCCGGAACAAAAATTCCGGCTCTTTGCTATCATCCGGATTTGAAAATTAAGGCGAATTGCCGAATGTGTTTGGTGGAAATAAAAGGCCGTCAACGTTTGGTTTCGGCTTGTTCAACAATTGTTGTTCCTGGAATGGAAGTTTTTACGGCAAGCAAAAAAGTTTTAGCCAGTCGCAAAGAAAACCTCAAGCTTCTTTTTGCTGAACACGTTGAACATTGCGCCAACTGTCATTTGTTGTTTGAGTGCGAACTTTTGCGCTTAGCCAAAGAATACAAAATAGTTGCCAATTATTTTCCGGAAAGAAAAGGGAAGCAAAGAATAAAAATGTTTGGCGGCGATGCTTTGGAGCTAAACAATAATCAATGTATTGATTGTCGCAATTGTCTTGATGCTTGTGCCGATTTGCAAAAAATTAATTTTCTTTTTTCAGAAGAACAAGGAACAAATCGAAAAATAAAAACTATCAAACCAGATTCGGCCTGCATTGCTTGCGGTCAATGTGCTTTGCATTGTCCGGTCTCGGCGATTCAGGAAAAATTTTCGGTAACCGAATTGGAAAAGCATTTGAAGAACAAAAGAAAAATAATGGTGGCTCAATTTGCGCCATCAGTCCGTGCTTCTATTGGCGAGGAATTTGCTTTGCCTTTTGATGAAAAAATGCCCGGCAGAATTGCTGCTGCTTTGAAGTTGTTGGGCTTTGATTATGTTTTTGATGTTAATCTGGGAGCAGATATTACCACAATGGTGGAGGCGGAAGAATTATTGGCACGCTTAAAAAACAAAAAAGCGAGTAAGCCGATGATTACTTCTTGCTGTCCAGCTTGGATTAGATATGTCAAACATTATCATCCAGAATTAATTCCTAATTTAACTTCCGCTCGTTCGCCACATATTCATGCCGGTGGTTTAATAAAATCTTGGTGGGCGAAAGAACAGAAGATTAAGCCAAAAAGAATTTTTGTGGTTTCGGTAATGCCTTGCACGGCGAAAAAAACGGAAATTAATCGACCAGAACTTCGTTTGCGCGGTGGCTTGAAGGCAGTAGATGAGGTGATAACAATCAGGGAATTTGCTTTTATGATCAAGAAAGCCGGTATCGACTTCAAAAAGTTAAAAACTTTGGATCATGATCTTTGTCTAAACAACGGTTCTGGGGCAGCAGCTATTTATGGAGCATCCGGAGGAGTAATGGAATCAGCGCTTCGTTCGGCCAAATTTTTGTTGGACGGAAAGAAGTCTCAAAAAGTAAATTTCAAGTCAGTACGGGGCATTTCTGGCTTCAGGGAGGCTCTTATTGAGCTGGCGGGCAAGAAATTGAGGGTTGGAATTGTGAATGGTATTGCTAATATTGAACCAGTAATTAAAAATCTAAAGAAATATGATTATTTGGAAGTAATGTCTTGTCCTGGCGGTTGCGTCGGTGGTGGCGGACAGCCGATTCCAAGTAGTAGCAAAGAAAGAAAAGCTCGCCGCGAAGCGCTTTATCAATTAGATAGTAAATTACCACTACATTCAGCTCACAAAAATAAAATAGCGTTGGAATATCTTGACTGGGTGAAAAAGAAAAAAAGAGAGAAAGAACTTCTTCACGTGAAAACAAAAAAAGACCGTTGATTCCAAACGGTCTTTTTTTTCTATATAAATTTTTGTTTATTTAACTTCGTAAGTTAAAGTAACATCAACTTTTATTTCATTTTGGCCAGTGGCAATTTCTGGGCTAGAAATTGCTACTTCGTTTCTTGCTGAATCCAAAGAAATTTTGGCATTAGCGTACATTGGCACAATACCACCGCCTTCATAGGAACTTTCTGAAACACTTTTTACTGCTCCAAGTTTCATGCCAGCCTGTTTGGCAATTAATTCTGCTTTTTCTTTGGCTTTTTCAATTGCTAATTCACGAGCTTGGTTTTTGAGGGCGTATTCATCATCGATAGTGAAACTGATGCTACCCACTTGGTTGGCGCCTTTTTCGGTGCTTCTAGCAATGATATCACCAATTTTTGTGAGATCTCTTACTTTGATGGTTAGGCTTTGATAAACTTCATAACCGATCAATTCTTGACCCCTAGCATTGGTGTAGTTGTAGACTGGGTTGAGGCTGTATTGATTGGTTTTGATATCTTTTTCTTCAATCCCTAAATCTTTAACAGCTTTGATGATTTCATTCATCTTGCCGCTACTTTCAATGGTTGCTTCGGCAGCAGTTTTTTTGGTGCCAGTTTTGAAACCAAGATCAATGCTGGCAATGTCGGCTTTGGCATAAACAATGCCTGAACCGGAAACAGAGAAGCGATCTTCATTTTTGCGTTCTCGGTTGAACACAAAAGCACTAATGACGATTGCGGCAATGGCCACAATTAATAGTGCGGCTAGAAAAACTTGTGATTTTTTCATAGTTTTTAAAAAGTTAATTATGTTATTTACATTATATCATACAAACGTAGGGAGTAGAAAAAAAGTAACAAATTGTCATTTCTAAAACTATTTGTCAAATCAGTAATTATGGGTTATACTTTATAAGTATTTTAGATAAAATTTATGGTTATCCCGGAATATATTGTAGAATTATTACAGAAATTAGATAAAAAAGGCTTTGAAGCCTATATTGTTGGCGGCTGTGTTCGTGATTTTTTGTTAGGCCGTGAAGCCCAAGACTGGGATTTAACCACTAATGCTTTGCCGGAAGAGATTTTAGCGATTTTTCCGGAAGCCAAATACGAAAATAATTTTGGTACGGTTCTTTTGCCATTGAGAGAAAATACCGCAGAAAGGGAACTAATCAATGTGATTGAAATTACTACTTATCGCAGTGAACAGGGTTATTCCGATCGTCGTCATCCGGATGAAGTACTTTTTGAAAAAGAAATTGATAAAGATTTGGAAAGACGTGACTTCACGATTAACGCTTTGGCTCTTCGTTTAGCCAAAAAGGGTGAAGAATTAAAAGCACATCGAGAATTGATTGATATCGATGGCAAAACTTATGAACTGGTGGATTTGTTTCGTGGTCGTCGTGATTTGAAAGACAAAATAATTCGCGCAGTCGGTGAACCAACTGAACGTTTCAAAGAAGATGCTTTGCGCATGATGCGCGCGATTCGTTTTTCTTCACAATTAAATTTCAAAATTGAAGAAAAAACCCAACGAGCGATCTTGAAATTAGCTGGCGCGATTAAATTTGTTTCCAAAGAAAGAATCCGTGATGAACTGGTAAAAATTATCAAATCCGATCGTCCAGCAGAAGGAATTAATTTATTACACGAAACAAAATTATTACAGTATATTATTCCTGAGTTAGAAGATGGGGTCGCCATGCCACAGAATCATCATCATATTTACAAAGTTTATGACCACAATCTTAACACCCTCAAATTTTGTCCGAGCAAAGATTGGCGTGTTCGCCTAGCGGCTTTATTTCATGATATCGGCAAACCAAAGACCAGAAAGTTTATTGATGGCGCTGCCACTTTCTATAATCACGAATACGCTGGCGCCAAACAGGTGGAACGAATCATGAAACGTCTGAAATTTTCCACTGATGATTCTTTGCGGGTAGTGAATCTGGTGAGAAATCACATGTTCTATTATAATGTAGGAGAAGTTAGCGCCGCTTCGGTGCGTCGCCTGATTGTGAAAGTTGGCAAAGAAAATCTGCAAGACCTGATTGATTTGCGAGTTGGCGATCGTCTTGGCTCAGGAACACCAAAAGCGATGCCTTACAAACTCCGTCACTTGCAGTACATGTTAGAAAAAGTGCAAAATGATCCAGTTTCCGTGAAAATGTTGGCAGTTAATGGTAATGATTTAATGACTGAACTGAAATTGGAACCGGGTCCAAAGATTGGGGCCATCCTAGACGTACTACTGGCAGAAGTAATTGAAGATCCGGCACTAAACACCAAAGATTATTTATTAAAAAAATCTCAAGCGTTACAAAATTTTAATTTAGAAGAACTGCGTCAGCAGGCTAAAGAAAAAATTGAAGAACGTCGTGAGGAAGATGATAATAATTTAAAAAAGAGCTTTCAAGTTTAATTTTCAAGAAAGCTATTAAAATAATATGAAAAAATATTTTTTATTTTCTCTATTGGCGATTTCCGTCCTAACCCTTAGCGCTTGCGGTTCAAGCACTGAAAATAAAACAAACGAAACTGTTTTAGATGAAGAGGAAGGCACAGTTTTGAATACCGAAACTACGGCCGCGGGTGGACAAAACACCAATATGAATATTGATAAAAACAAACTTAAACAAGAACTTTCCGGAATTGCTGGCGCTGAAGAAATAGCAGTAAGCACTAGCACTGGAACAGTGAAAAAAACTACTATGATGAATCTCGACAATAATAAATTTGAAAACTTGACTGCTCAATACACGCAAGCTACTTTCAATACTAACCAAGGAAATTTCACGATTAAATTTTATAACGAAAAAGCTCCTTTGACTGTGAATAATTTTTTGAATTTAGCCAAAGTTGGTTATTACAACAATGTAAAATTTCATCGCGTGATTGCTAATTTTATGATTCAAGGCGGTGATCAATACACCAAAGAAGATTCCTTGATTAGCCGTTGGGGAACTGGCGGTCCTGGTTACACTATTAACGATGAATTTGGTGAAGGCTTGAGCAACAAAATTGGCACAATTTCCATGGCTAATGCCGGTGCCAACACTGGTGGTTCACAATTCTTTATTAACGTTGCCGATAATACTTATTTGGATGGAAAACACGCTGTTTTCGGTGAAGTAGTAGAAGGAATGGATGTCGTAAACAAAATTTCTCAAACTTCAGTTGACGCTAATGATCGTCCAGCTAGCCCAGTGATTATCAATAGCATCACTTTAAAATAAAATGAAAGTTTATCTTGATCATGCTGCTACCACCAAGACTGATCCGCGCGTCCTGAAAGCGATGTTGCCTTATTTTTCTGTTGATTATGGTAATGCTTCCTCGATTCACGCAATGGGGCAAGATAATTTTAATGTTCTAACTCAGTGTCGTGAAAAAGTTGCCAAAATTTTGGGAGCAGATTCGAAGGGAATTATTTTTACTAGCAGTGCTACTGAATCCAATAACTATATTCTCAAAGGAATCGCTCGCGCTAATCGCCAGAAAGGTGACCATATTATTATTTCGGCGATTGAACATCCTTGTGTTCGTGAATCTGCTCGTCAACTTGAAAAAGATGGTTTTCGCGTTTCAATTATTCCTGCTAATTCAGAAGGTCTTATTACTCCAGAAGAACTAGAAAAAATAATTGATCAAAAAACAATTTTAGTTTCCGTGATGATGGTCAATAATGAAATTGGTACCATCCAAAATATTGCCGAATTGGTGAAAGTGGCAAAAAAACATAACGCCTTTTTCCATACTGATGCGGTGCAGGCCGTACCTTATTTGAAGATTAATATTAATGAATTGGGAGTGGATGCCCTCAGTCTTTCGGCTCACAAATTTGGCGGTCCGAAAGGAGTGGGCTTGGCTTATTTGAATCCAAAAGTTTACGCCGAAGCTTTGATTATCGGTGGCGGACAAGAAGATGGCAAAAGAGCTGGCACCTATAATCTTCCGGGAATTGTTGGTCTCACTACCGCTTTGGAATTGGCCTACAAAGAAAGAATGGATTATGTACGACGAGTAAAAAAATTACGTGATCGTCTCTGGGATGGTTTGAAGAAAAATTTACCGGATATTCAGGTTAACGGTAGTCTCAAAGAGCGAGTACCAGCCAACTTGAATGTGATGTTTGGTTATGTGGAAGGGGAAGCGATTCTAATTGATTTATCCTACAAGGGAATTTGTGTTTCTACTGGCTCCGCTTGCTCAGCCACCAATTTGAAGGCTTCCAGTGTTTTGGCAGCAATTGGCTTGAATAAAAATTTTCTAAATAGTAATATTAGATTCTCTCTAGGCAAGGACACAACCGAAAAAGAAATAGATTACACAATTAAAATGGTGACCGAAACCGTGGGACGGCTCAGAAAATTCTCTCCGGTTTCTCATCTCTAAAATATATGGCTCTGAAATATACTAAAAAAACAATTAACCATTTTCTTCACCCGAAGAATATTGGCAAAATGGAAAGACCGGATGGTTTTGCGGAAATTGGCAATATGGTTTGCGGCGACCAACTTAATTTTTATTTGAAAGTAAAAAATGGCAAAGTGCAGGATGTGAAATTCTTGTCTTTTGGCTGTGCTTCCAATATTGCCACTGCCTCCATAATGACTGAAAAAGTTAAGGGAATGACCGTGGAAGAAGCAAAGAACTTCAAATGGAAAGAAATCGTTGATGACCTCGGCGGTTTGCCTCAACAAAAAATTCATTGTTCTGTGATGGCAGTTGAAGGTTTGCAAAAAGCCATCAAAGACTACGAAAAAAATATTGATGAAAAACCAAAAAAGAAAGTAGTTGAAGAAGTGAAGAAGGTCAAAAAAACCATCAAGAAAAAATAAACAAATTTTTCATAATAAAAAACGCCCCGTTAAGGGCGTTTTTTTTGATTGTGCAAGTTTCTAGCGAGGTTCAAGTGGACGAGCTTCGTTAACAACGATGCGGCGACCCTCAAATTCCATGCCGTTGAACATTGAAATAGCTTTTTGAGCTTCTTCTTCAGTAGACATTTCTACGAAGCCAAAACCTTTGGAGCGATTAGTCATGCGATCCATGATAATCACAGCGGATTCAATTTCACCAGCCTGGGCGAACAAACTGCGTAGACCATCTTCAGTAGTTTTGAAGGCTAATCCACCAACGAATAATTTTTTCATTTTATTTTTTGCTTTCGCGTAAGCGGTTGATTTTTTTAGCGTAAGAACGACCTTTCTTACCTTACATTTAGGATTCTAGCAATTTGCACCTATTTCGTCAAACAAAAAAAACGGCCGGTTCAAACCACGGGAAATGGTCTGGACCGGCCGCTCTTTATGGGAGCGGTACGGTTTGCTTATGAGATAATTACTCTAACGCCAGGGCCCATTGACGAACAAATGGAAATATTTTTTAAATATGATCCCTTAGCAGCTACCGGTTTTGATTTTTTAACCGTATCTAGGAGTGCTTGATAATTCTCAAGAAGCTTTGCGCTATCAAAGCTTACTCGGCCGATCACTGCGTGTAAGTTTCCGGTGTCGTCATTTTTGAAAGAAATTTTTCCTTTCTTTAATTCAGTGACGGCTTTGGCCGGATTCAAAGTAACAGTATCATTTTTTGGGGAAGGCATTAAGCCTCTGGTTCCCAAAATTTTAGCAATTGATGCTAAGTTTTTCATCATGTCTGGAGTAGCAACGGCGACTTGAAAATCAGTTTTTTCTGATTTTTTGATTTCGTCGATTAATTCTTCGCCACCGACATAATCAGCTCCAGCTTCTTTCACCTCTTTTTCCTTATCGGAAGGGACAAAAGCTGCAACCTTCACAGTTTTCCCAGTACCATTTGGCAAACTTACTGCGCCTCTAACCTGTTGGTCTCCTTTTTTCGGATTGATACCAAGACGAAAATGAACTTCTAAAGAAGCATCAAATTTCACTGTGCTAGATTTTTTAGCAATTTCAATCGCTTCGGCTACGGTGTAAACTTTGTTGCGATCGAACAATTCAGCATTAGCAGCTTTCTTTTTGGCTGCGCTTGCGTTCGTCTTTTGTGTTTGTTCTTTTTTCATATATTTTTGATCGTGGTAAACGCCCGCTTTAAAGTGAGCTCCCACGAATCATTAATTAATAACTATTTTACTTCAACACCCATATTTCTAGCAGTACCAGCGATAATATTCATTGCTGCTTCAACATCGTGTGCGCTCAAATCAGCCATTTTTGTTTTGGCAATTTCTTCTAATTGAGCTTTGGTGATTGAACCGGCAACTTCATTTTTTGGTTTGGCTGCGCCTTTTTTGATGCCAGCTGCTTTTTTGATTAATTCAGCGGCAGGAGCAGTTTTCAGAATGAAGTCATAAGTGCGGTCATCATAAACAGTAATTTCAACTGGTACAACATCACCCATGCGAGTTGCTCTAGTTTGGTCATTGAATTTTTGACAAAATTCAGCGATGTTCAAACCGTGTTGACCAAGGGCTGGACCGACTGGAGGAGCTGGATTTGCTTGACCGCCAGTAATTTGTAATTTAATTTTAGCTTTAATTTTCTTAGCCATATTTTTTTGCTTTTTCCGTAGAAGCCTCGATAATCGAAACGGAAAAAACCTTCATTATAATAAAAATTTATTATTTTTTGATTTGTAGGAAGTCCAATTCAACTGGAGTTTCGCGACCAAAGATGGTGACAGAAACTTTTACTTTTCCTTTCGCTTCATCAATTGCAGTAACTTTTCCTTCCATGTTTTTGAATGGTCCTTCGTTGATGGTTACTGGATCACCGACTGCAACATCAATTTTGAACTTTGGATCTTCAACACCCATTCTTTTCTGGAGAGATTTTACTTCTTCTTCACTGATTGGGGTTGGGATGGTGCCAGTACCGATAAAGCCGGTGACGTTTGGAGTATTGCGGACAATATACCAAGATTCATCGGTTACTTCCATTTCTACCAAGATGTAGCCAGGGAAGATTTTTTCTTCGGTCACTTTTCTCTTGCCGTTTTTGATTTTGATTTTCTTTTCGGTTGGAATTAAGATACTAAAAATCTTGTCTTCCATGTCCAAAGACTCAATTCTTTGTTTGAGATTTTGGGCAACATTTTCTTCGTAGCCGGAGTAGGTATGAAGAACATACCAGCGTCGGCCTTGGTTTAGGAGCTGTTTGGCCATAAAGGTCCTTGAGGCACAAAGAAAATAAACTTTTTATTCTCATTTGCTCGCCTCGATTAAAAAAAAGAACTATTAGTAGTTAGTAATAATTTGTGCTAATCCTAGATTAAAAAGATAGTCTAAGAGGCCCAAAAACAAGGCAACCGCCAAACTGAAAACAATTACCAAAATTGTGTAGTTTGTGGTTTCTTTTTTGCTTGGCCAGGTGACCTTTTTCATCTCTTCGTAGGATGATTTTACGTAAGCGCTTAACTTGTTCATAAAGTTTACAAAATATTGGGTAAAGTAATTAAAAACAGCCTTGCCGGCCATCCTCACTTAACTATGATTATTTTAAGAAAAAATGAGGTACTTGTCAAGCAAAATCAAATCCAGTTTGGAGCAGGGGTTTGGATTGCCTTTTTTCGCTAAACAGCCTAAAATAAACTTAGATAATTAGCTTAGAAAACATTATTTATGGTTAGCCCAACTTTAATTCGTCGTGCCGACGTTGCTCGCGGCGCTGAACTCAATGCTGAGACCAAGCGTCTTTTTCAGTTAATTCATTCCGAGAAAAAAGGCGGCGGCGATGTCGATGATGACATGCCGAAGATTAGCGTCTCGGAAATGGTTTCCAAAATCTCTTTTGTCTACGAAAAAATTCGTAATGCTGTTGATTTTGAGGAAGAACATTTGTTGCGCAAAAATGCCATTCTTCGTATTCTGAAACGCCAAGTGGTAATTGAAGGGGTTTTGAAAGAAGTCAGTAGCGAAAAATTAGCCAATCATCTTTTGACTGAATTGATTAGAGCGGGGTATTTACCAAACAACAAACTGCCGGAAACAAAAATCAAAGAAACTGCTATTCTTCTGGAAAAATATATTTTATTAAAAAATTATAGCGTTGCCAGAATTAATTCTTTGTTGAATTTAAAAACAGATTTAAATCAAGCAAAAGATTTGCTCCAAGAAAAAAATTCCACCATCAACTGGATTCTAGCGCTGGCAGCTTGTGAAATTGAAGAAAATTTTGATTTAAAACGAGTTAAACATCATGTTGTCTCCAACATGTTTACTATCTTGTCCAAAAATTTGGAACTGCCAAGCAGTTTGCCTTATCAAGATAATTTGGAGATTCAGACTTATTTGAGCATCAATCGCGTTTTTATGCGTTTTGATCAAGACATGCTCTCCTTAATTTTATTCAAATACTATAACGCCAATTGGAGTGGTATTGATCGAGAAAATTTGTCCTTGGCAGAAATAAAACAAATTTCTGATTCTTTACCGGTTTTACGCCAAGCAATCAAAGATCAACTAACTCATCCTTTAGTAAAACCTCTCGATCGAATCGTTAAAGTTTATTCTTTGTATTACAATGTTTTATTGGAAAACGTTCAGGGAGATCCAGTAAAAGCTTATGAAGAATTAAGCCGCGATGAAGGGAAGTTTTTGAAGGGTGTCAAAAAAACTTGTGAAGCCAAATATAAAAAAGAAAATAGTCGTCTTTGGCGCAAAGCGGTTCGTAGTATTATTTATATCTTTTTTACCAAATCAATTTTTGTATTCTTGATTGAAGTGCCAGCAATCCACTGGTTTAATGAACCGCTCAATGTTTTTGCTTTGGGAATTAATATTGCTTTTCCAGCTGTGTTGCTGTTCTTTATTGTTTTAATGTCGCGCACACCAGGCAGTAAAAATACGGAAAAAATTGTTTCTGGGGTCAAAGAAATTTCTTTGGCGGGTATGGAAAGAAAACAACCAATTTTGATTCCTGGTCCGAAAAAAAGACAAAAAGTCGCCAATTTCTTTTTCAATCTTCTATATACTGCCGCCTTTTTCGTCTCCACTTATTGTATCTTGAAAGTTTTGTCCTGGTTGAATTTCAATTGGGTTAGTATGACAATTTTCATGTTCTTCTTGGCCTTTGTCAGCTTCTTTAGTATCGTGGTTACCAAGGATGTGAAGAATTTGATTATCGTTCAAAAACGAGATAGTTTCCTTGGTTTTTTGGTTGATTTGTTTTATATGCCAATTACCGCCGTGGGTAAATGGCTTTCCAGTAAAGCTTCCAAGTTAAATTTCTTTGTCTTTATTTTTGATTTTATTATTGAAGCGCCGTTTAAAGTTGTTTTGGATATTGCTGAGGATTGGACACGTTATGTTCGTGAACGTAAAGATAACATGATGTAATAGCGGTTCTAATTTTGAGTGAACTTCTTTAACCCTTAATTTATGCCTTTATTTGTTGTTGCCACGCCAATTGGTAATTTGGAAGATATTAGTTTCCGCGCAGTCCGTGTTCTCCAAGAAGCGGACTATGTTTTGTGTGAAGATACCAGAGTCACCCATAATTTATTGGCTCATTACGAAATCAAAACGCCAACTATTTCCTATCACCAACATTCTGGTTTGAGTCGGGTTGAACAAATTATTTCCTGGTTAAAAGAAGGGAAGAATCTCGCTTTGGTTTCGGATGCCGGCACGCCTGGCATTTCCGATCCCGGTTCAGCTTTGGTGGAATTGGTGCGCAAAGAATGCGGTGAAGAAGTAAAAATTGAATCCGTTCCTGGACCAAGTGCTTTGGCAGCAGCCATTTCTATTGCCGGAATCGGTTGCGAAAGATTTTTGTTCCTTGGGTTTTTACCCAACAAAAAAGGACGACAAACGATGTTGAAGCAAGTTGCCGCCAGTGAATATCCGACCGTTGTTTATGAATCAAAATATCGCGTCGTTAAATTGCTGAAAGAATTAATTGCTCTATCAGAAGATTTTCAAATTATTGTTTGTCGCGAGTTAACCAAAAAATTTGAAAGTGTTTATCACGGCTCACCGGCAGAATTATTAACCTTGTTTGAAGATGATGAAATGATGGGCAAGGGAGAATTTGTGGTGATTATTCGCCGAGAGAAAAAGAAAAAATAAGATTTTTATTTATGAATTTTTTTAAATGTAATAAGGAAATAGAAACAAGAGATCTTAAATTATCTGACTACAATCAAATTTGGAGCAAGTTTTGTTTTCTTGATGAGTCTGGTAGTTTAAGTAATCCGAAAGAGCCTTTATTTACGTTAGGTATAATTAAAATTTCTCAACCGTTTTATTTGAGCAGTAAAATTACTTATGAAAGAAGTAAAAGAAAATTTTTTGATGAAATTAAATTTAATAAAATATCAAAAAACAATATTGATTTTGCTAAATTTATAATTGATAGTTTTTTTGATACCAAAAGCTTAAATTTTTATTCTTATACTCTAGATAAAGATGGTATTTTTTTTAAAAATAATTTTGCCAAAGACCCCTGGCAGGCTTATGAAGAAATTTCTCTAAATCTTATTAATGATGCAGTTTTGGCACACAAAGAAATTCTTGTTTTAATTGCTGATTACATTACTACGCCAAATTATGTAAAATATGAAGTTAATATAAAAAAAATAATTAATGCAAAAAGGAGAAGGTTGGCAATGGCTGGAGTTTGCCGTTTTGATTCAAAGTCCAACGATTTATTGCAGGCGGTAGATTTGTTAATTGGAATTGTTACTTATGATTTGAAAATTTCGGCAGGAATGGTCAGTGGAGACAAATATAAAAAACAATTAGTAAAATATTTTAAAGAAAATTTGGGAGTTAAAGATTTTATTAATGGATTTAAAAACAGGAACTTTAATATTTTTATTGATAAGGATTTTAAAAAAAGATTGCCAAAGCAGTTTACTGGGCAATCAGATGATAAAAATGAAAAAGAGCCATCGTCCTAACGGTCGACGCTCTTTCTCGGTATGTAGTCATTTTATACCTAACTCAATTTTATGTCAACAAGAGGTGTTTTTTATAAAAAAGTTGGTGTTAGTATTCCAAAAGAAATCGGTCGGTCATTTGCAAATGGCCTTGAAAATGATAATTAAATAACTTTAATTATTCGCTTATATTAAACAATTTTTACTAGTTAACCATTTTCAAAAGAACAAAAATAAACTTTTTTTAAATACAAATTTTATATGTCCAAAAATTTTTATATTACTACTACTTTACCTTATACCAATTCTGATCCGCACATTGGTTTTGCAGCCGAAATTATTAAGGCTGACGTTATTGCTCGTCTTGAACGCAGTTTTGGCAAGGAAGTTATTTTCAACACTGGTACTGACGAACATGGTTTGAAAATTTTTCAAAAAGCGGAAGCTGCTGGTTTGGATCCACGCACTTTTTGTGATCCTTATGCTGAAAAATTTCGTTCACTGAAAGAACTTTTGAATTTATCTTTCACTAATTTTATTCGCACCTCTGATGAACATCATATCAAAGCGGCGCAAGAATTTTGGCGTCGTTGCGAAGCGAATGGTGATATCTACAAAAAAAATTATCAAGTAAAATATTGTGTCGGTTGTGAAATGGAGAAAACCGATTCGGAATTAGTTGATGATCATTGTCCACTTCACCCAACTCAAAACTTGGAATTAATCAATGAAGAAAATTATTTTTTCCGTTTCTCAAAATTCCAAGATGTTTTATTAAAACTTTACAATGACCATCCAGATTTTGTGGTGCCAAGTAATCGCTTGAACGAAATCAGAAATTTTGTCGCCAATGGTTTGCAAGATTTTTCTATTTCTCGTTTGGCCAGCAAAATGCCAAATGGCGTGCCGGTGCCAGGTGATGAAGAACAAGTAATGTATGTTTGGTTCGATGCGCTCGCTAATTATATTTCCACTCTTGGTTGGCCGGAAGATGAAAATAATTTTCAAAATTTTTGGCCAGGAGTGCAAGTTTGCGGTAAGGATAATTTGCGTCAGCAATCAGCAATGTGGCAAGCGATGTTAGCTTCGGCTGGTTTACCATTTTCCGAACAAGTTTTAGTCTTTGGCTTCTTGACCGCTAACGGACAAAAAATTAGCAAAAGCTCCGGCAACACCGTTGATCCTTTTGAATTGGTGGCAGAATTTGGTACGGATGCCGTGCGTTATTATTTGTTGACCGAAATTTCAATGTTTGAAGATGGCGATTTTTCCAAAGAACGTTTAGCCCAAAAATATAATGCCGATCTTGCTAATGGTTTGGGAAATTTGGTGGCTCGTGTTTCTAATCTATTAGAAAAAAATAATATCGCCACCAATCTTGATTCAGAAAAAGCGGCTGAAAAAGCGAAAGAATTTCTCGCTACTTATCGCGCCGATAATTATCGTTTCGGTCACAGCCTGCAAAAAATTTGGCAGATGATTGCTGAAGATAATGAAAAACTTTCCGCTACCACTCCTTGGAAATTAAGCGACCAAAAAGAAATTGCCGATATTCTCCAACCAATTGCCGAAAATATTTTATTTATCGCCCATTTATTAAAACCATTTATTCCCGCTAGTGCCGAAAAAATTATTACTCAATTTAGTGCTGTTCAGGTTAGTAAAGGTGAACCCCTTTTCCCACGTTTAGGTTAAATTTATAAAAAATTTATAATAAATTTATGTCTATCTTTGACATTGTTTTAATCTTAATCGTTGCCGCTTTTGTTTTTCACGGTTTATCCAAAGGGCTGATAAGATTATTGGGGAATTTAGTCGCCATCATTGTTGGCGCCTTTATTGCTAGTCATTTCTATCTAACTTTTTTTGAGTGGGGCAAGTACCTGATTAACAACGAAAATGTCGGCAAAATTGTCGCCTTTATCGTTGTTTTTGTGGTGGCAGCCAAAGTCACCGATTGGGCCTTCGTTTGGATTGAAAAGTTGTTTAATCTCGTTTCCTTTATCCCGTTCACTAAATTTATTAATAATTTATTAGGAGGCATTTTGGGACTCCTGGAAGGCTCGCTGTTCTTGGGAGTTATTCTCTTTGTTGCTTCTCGTTATGCGCTGATTGGTTCCTTGTTCGGTAATCAGTTGGTTAATTCCAAAGTGGCGCCCTATCTGGTTAAAACAGTAGATATGATTACGCCAGTTTTGCCGGAAGCTTTGAAGGCTTTGCAGTCTATTCTATGAGGTATCAAAAAATTAATTTAGAAAATCCAGAAAAAAAAGTTTTGCAAGAAATTGTGGCTGCTTTGAAAAAAGAAAAAATTGTGGCTTTGCCGACCGACACAATCTATGGCTTGAGTTGTTTGGCTACTTCTAGCCGAGCAATTAAAAAAATTGCCGCCATCAAGAATCGTCCGCTGAACAAAGAAAAACCATTCCTGGTTTTGGTTTCTTCGATTGCCCAAGCAAAAAAAATTGCGCATTTGAATAATGC
>CAZCFX010000007.1:0-5134 GCA_964498085.1 uncultured Gammaproteobacteria bacterium | reverse complement strand
TGGTTTTGGTTTCTTCGATTGCCCAAGCAAAAAAAATTGCGCATTTGAATAATGCGCAAAATCAAGCTTGGAAAAAATTGCGAGAGAAGGGAGCAGTGACTGTTATTTTGCCGGCGAAAAATGTTTTGGCTCAGGAATTAACCAGCAAAACAGGCGGCCTGGGGCTTCGTTTGCCAGCAAGTGATTTTTTGCGTAAAATAATAAGGTTAAGTGATTGTCCTCTAGTATCAACTAGTTTCAATATTCATCAGAGTGAAGCTTTTCCGGAAATGACCGAGGCGGCGATTTTTTTTCAAAAACGCAGCAATCGTCCCGACTTAATTATTGATGGTGGCCGTCCCAAAAAAAGTAAAGCTTCCATGTTGGTTGATTTGAGTGGAGAGAAAAAAAATATTTTAAGAAAATAAATTTTGCAAATATGAAATATCGAAAAATTATTGCCATCACCGTTGCTTTAGCTATCTCTGGCTTGGCTTTCTTTGGCGGTTTTTATTCCGGAAAAAATGTTCAAAAAAATACCTGCTTTGCTAGTCAGGATTTTGTTTATTTGAACAATACCGAAAACAATACTGCTTCTTCCGCTGAGGCAACCAGCACCAAATTAGAAGATATTGATTTTTCTCTCTATGGCCAAGTCTGGTCAGTTTTGAGTCGCGATTTTGTAAACAAAGAAAAATTGGATGCACAGAAAATGTTTTATGGTTCTTTGCGCGGTTTGGTTTCTTCGATGGATGATCCTTATTCAGTCTTTATGGATCCAGAAGAAACTGAAGCTTTTGTTGATGATATGGCGGGAACCTTTGAAGGTATTGGCGCCGAAGTCGCTTTGAAAAATAATTTCATTACTATTGTTGCTCCTTTGGATGGCATGCCAGCCCAGAAAGCTGGTTTGAAAGCGGGCGACAAAATTCTTTCCGTTAATGGCACTTCCACCGATGGTCTTTCTACTGATGCTACTGTTCGCATGATTCGCGGTCCAAAAGGAACTAAAGTAAAATTATCAATCATGCGCGATGGTTTCACTGCTGCCAAAACTTTTGAAATTACTAGAGATGTTATTAATGTAAAAAGTGTCAAAGTAGAATTCCGCAAAGACGGTTTGGCAGTTTTGAGAATTTCCAGTTTTGCCGATGATACTTTGTTTCTCTTTGAAGATGCCATTAAACAAATTCAAGAGAAAAAACCAAAGGGCCTAATTTTTGATTTACGAAACAATCCTGGCGGCTATCTTGATACCGCAGTGGCGGTGGCCAGTGAATGGATTTCTTCTGGCAGAATTGTCACCGAAAAATTTTCTGATGGCAGTCTCAAGAATTATCTTTCCAATGGTAATGGTCGTTTAGAAAATATTCCAACTGTCGTTTTGGTTAATGGCGGAAGTGCTTCCGCTTCCGAAATTGTTTCCGGGGCAATGTTAGATTTGAAGAAGGGAACAATTATTGGTGAAAAAACTTTTGGCAAAGGCAGTGTTCAGACAATTCGTGAATTACCTGATGGTTCCAGTGTGAAAGTAACTGTCGCCAAATGGCTAACTCCGGCTGGCAATTCCATTAATGATACCGGTATCACGCCAACGGTTGAAGTAAAATTAAGTGTCGATGATTTCAATAAGAATTTGGATCCACAACTGAAAAAGGCTGTCGACATTTTATTAAAAAAGAAATAAAAAAAACGGGATAACATTTTTGTTATCCCTATTTTTTAAATTTTGAAAATTAAGCGTAAGCATTGTAATCGTCGTATATAGATTCTACTGAATCTTCAGCCAATTCTTTTACTAGTTTTTCTAGTTTTTCCCATTGGCTTTGAGTGATTGTTTCCTTTGTTGACGAAGGTTTAATTTTCCCTCCATTCCAATCATCAATACAATTTTCACTAATAAATCTTGCCACTTCTGTTAGTTTTGAGAACTCTTCTCCTAGAAGGCAAATAACATTTTTGTTTTTTTGTTTACCACTTTTTTCAGTAGTAATTTCTAAAATTTTAATTTCCATAATCTCCCTTTTTTAAATTATTTTTAAAGAAACTTGATAAATCTATTATAACATTTTATATATTTTAAGTCAATAGCTCTATGATTAAAGAAAAAAGCAAGAAAAAATCCACAAAATCCACCAAATACATCTTTGTGGTTGGTGGGGTGATGAGTGGTGTCGGTAAGGGAATTACTACCGCTTCCATTGGTGAAATCCTTCAAGACAAGGGTTACAAGGTGAGTGCCATCAAGATGGACCCATATATCAACGTTGATGCCGGCACAATGAATCCAGTGGAACACGGGGAAGTTTTTGTGACTGAAGATGGTGATGAAACCGACCAAGACATTGGTAACTATGAACGCTTTTTGAATCAAAATATTTATAAGCAGAGCTATATGACCACTGGGCGAATTTATCGCACAGTTATCGAGAAGGAAAGAAACTTGGAATACCACGGCAAGTGCGTGCAAGTTGTCCCGCACATCCCACAGGAAATTCGCGATCGTATTGAAGCGGCAGTGGAAAAAACCAAAGCGGAAATTATGATTGTCGAAATTGGCGGCACGGTTGGTGAATATGAAAACTTGTTATTTTTGGAAGCCGCTCGTGTGATGAAACTTTATCACCCAAAAGATGTTTTGTTCGTGATTGTTTCTTATATGCCAGTTCCTCAAATGATTGGTGAAATGAAAACCAAACCAACTCAGCATGCCGTTCGCAACTTGCAATCTGCTGGTATTCAACCAGATTTCTTGGTGGCTCGCAGTGAAGCGCCAATCGATTCTGCTCGCAAAGAAAAAATTGCCATCAATTGTAATATTGCGCCTGACGATGTGATTGCTGCGCCGGATGCCAAATCCATTTATGATATTCCTTTGAATTTCGAAAAAGATCATTTTGGTGAAAATATTTTGAAAAAATTTGGTCTAAAAACAAAAGTTTCTGATGGCAATGTTGCTTGGCGAAAATTTGTTGATGATATCAAAAATCCAAAAGATACAATTGAAGTGGGAATTGTTGGTAAGTATTTTGCTAGTGGCGATTTCTGTTTTACGGATTCCTATGTTTCCGTAATTGAAGCAATTCGTCATGCAGGGGCAAAAAATCACACCAAAGTTAATCTACATTGGTTGTCTGCCGAGGATGTCAGCGAAAAAAGTGCTGCTACTTTCAAAAAATTGGATGGCTTAATTATTCCACAAGGCTGGGGCAGTCGCGGTAGTGAAGGAAAAATTGAAGCAATTAAATATTGTCGTGAAAAGAAAGTGCCATATCTCGGTTTGTGCTATGGGATGCAAATGGCAGTGGTTGAATATTCTCGCAACGTTCTTGGTTTGAAAGATGCTAACTCGGAAGAAATAAATTCAAAAACAAAAAATCCGGTTATTCATATCATGCCAAATCAAAAAGAATTAATTGCCGCCAAAGGTTATGGCGGTACTATTCGTTTGGGTGGCTGGCCTTGCGCTTTAAAACCAGGCACTCGTTTAGCAAAAGCTTATGCCAAAGTTACTGGCGAAAAAATTGTTACCGAACGTCATCGCCATCGTTATGAATTTAATAATGAATATCGCGAAGCTTTGGAAAAGAAAGGTTTGACCGTTGCCGGTACTTCACCAGACGGCAAAATTGTCGAAGCGATTGAAATTACTAACCATCCATTTTTTGTCGGTGTACAATTCCATCCAGAATATATTTCTCGTCCACTAGCACCGCACCCACTCTTTGTTGACTTTGTAAAAACTTGCAAAGAATTAAAAAAGAAAAAATAATTTTAAAACTATGGAAAACAATAATGAAAATAAAACTTGTTTCCAAAAACATGGCCGGGGAATAATTATTATTCTCGGGATGTTAATTTTGGCCAGCATTGTGATAGTCGCAATCTTGCGCGATCGTTTGGTTTATCAAGAAACCAGACAGGTTGCGGTTACTGGACAGGGAAGAATTTCCTACAATCCAGATATCGCGATTATTAATTTGGGAGTGCAAATTAACAAAGCCAAAACTGCTGAAGAGGCTTTGAATCAATTGAATGCCAAGATGGCTTCAATTATTAATGCTGTGAAGACTGAAGGAATTGTTGATGCCGATATTGAAACCGAAAATTATAATCTCTCACCGCAAATTGAATACAGCAACAATGGCATTGCTTCCACGACTGGTTACAATGCTAATCAACAATTGAAAATTAAAGTGCGTGACTTTGATCAGAATAAAGAAAAGCTAAATAAAGTAATTGGCGCTGCCGGGAAAGCCGGTACTAATCAAATTAATAATTTAACTTTTGATTATTCCAAGTTGAACGATTTAAAACAGCAAGCTAGATTGTTAGCCATCAAAGATGCGAAAGAAAAAAGTTCTTCGATGGCAGAAGCAGCGGGTGTGAAAATCAGAAACATTGCTAGCTGGTATGAAAATGTAGTCCAACCGCAAATCACTGGTCTTGCTTATGGTATGGGAGGTGCTGCTGATTACAGCAAAAGTTCTTCACCGCAAATAGTTGAAGGCAGCAGGGAAGTAGTAGTGGAAGTAATTATTAACTACAACATCAAATAAAAATAAAATAAAATAAAAATAAAAAAATAAAAGACCATTGTTATTTATTAACTTTGGTCTTTTTGTTTTTTACTTATTGAGAATTCTTTTGAATTCTTCAATAACTTCTGGAAATGGTTTTGGAATCTCAACAATTAATTTTTTGTTGTCGATTTCTCTCTCTTTCAAATGATCACTTATTCTTTCCTGATAACTATAAGGTTGAGTGGTTAAGATAATTGCTGGTCTTTCATCCAGCTCTTCCAAATAATTTTCATTAAATTCGACACTTGGATTTTTTAATTCGATAATTATTATATCAGCTTCTCCTTTTGTTTTGGTTACTTTTAAACCAAGTTGTTTAGCAATTACTTCTATCAAGAAATGTGTGTCTTTTTGATCACTCTTAATAAAAATTTTTTTCTTTTCCATTTCTATTATTTTTGTGTTAATGTTCGATTTTTTGTATTTTTGGAGTATATCACAATTATATTTTCTTGTCAAGATGGCTGAAAAAAGCATTACAAAACATCAATAAAAATCGGGTAAATTATTTATAAACTTTTTCCACCCTTTGTTTATTGGCAAATTATTTTTGGTGTGCTATAATTGCATTA
>CAZCFX010000006.1:24540-26835 GCA_964498085.1 uncultured Gammaproteobacteria bacterium | reverse complement strand
TTTTTTTGATTGTTAAATACCTGGGTGAATTAAAATTATTCTAGGATACTATTAATTTTTTGTCAAATCTGAAATTAATCGCTATAATGATTTTTATGGAGAATATTACTAGTACAAGCAACTCAAAAATAAAATTACTAGCTGCGCTGAGAAGTAAAAGCTCAAAACGTAAAGAAGAGGGCTTGTTTTTGATTGACGGCTTGCGAGAAATTAAAGAAGCATTGAAAAACAAGGTGAAAATCGAGGAAATATTCTATTGTGAACAACTTGTTGATAACTTTCAAGAACTGCAAAATTTTGGCCAAGAATTAACAAAAGTTAGCCACGATGCTTTTCTAAAAGCCTGTTATAAAGATTCTCCAGACGGGGTGATTGCTTTGGCAAAAACTGAAAAAAAATCCTTTAAAGACTTAAAAACCTCAAAAAATTCCCTATTTTTGATTTTGGAAGCAGTGGAAAAGCCGGGGAATCTCGGAGCAATTTTGAGAACCGCGCAAGCCAGTGGTGTTGATGGTATTATTTTAAATAATCAGCAAACCGATATTTATAATCCTAACGTTATTCGGGCTAGTCAAGGATTTATTTTTTCGATTCCGGTTGTGGAAGCTTCTTTTCAAGAAACTCTGGATTTTTTAAAGAAAAACAAGATAAAAACTTTTGCCACTAGTCTATTGGCAAAAAAATCTTATATCAAAAGTGATTATTCTGGTCCAAGCGCTTTTATTTTTGGTACTGAGGCTGATGGTTTAAGTAATGATTGGCAAAAGACCGCTGACGAATTAATAAAAATACCGATGATGAAGCCGATGGATTCTTTGAATGTTTCGGTTAGTGCTGCTTTGATTCTTTTTGAAGCGCTTCGTCAAAGAGATAAATTATAATTGACTAAACAAAGCAGATTGTGTAATATCAAAATTGCCTGTGAGGTGAAAAAATGCGCCCATAGTTCAATGGATAGAACACCAGCCTTCTAAGCTGGTTATGAGGGTTCGATTCCCCCTGGGCGTACTTTATAAAATTAATTTTAAATTTTATGGAAGAAAAAAAAGAAGAATTAGAAGATGATGAATTTGAAGATTCTTGCGATTGTAGTCATTGCGCACATCATTGCGGTTGTGAAGATGATGAATTCAACGAAGAAGGAGATCGCGAATAGTTAATAATTCGGAAGAATTAAAATAATGGTGCCCATGGTTTAATGGTAGAACGGCGGGTTGTGGTCCCGCTAGCCTGGGTTCGATTCCCAGTGGGCACCCATAAAGAGAACGTATAAAAATAACTCTAATATTAGGGTTATTTTTATTTTAGTCTTGTTAAACTCCTAATAAAAAGACAAATAGTTGACAAAATATAATAAATATGATATTATACAAACATAGTTCATTTAAATATTCATTTTTAAAATTAAATATCATGAAAATTTTTGATTTTATTTTTATTTCTTTTTTTATTATTACAACAGGCGTATTTTTTGGAGTTTTTATTTTTCATTTAATAAAAGGGGATGCGGCCGGTTCAGCGATTTTTGGGGCTGGGTTTATAATTGAGTTATTGTATAGTATTAAATACATAATAGATAACAGAAAAAATAAACAAAATTAAACAAATGAACCTGGCGATAATATCAAAAGGTTTTTTATTAATTTGCCCACTCTTGACTTTTTATTATTTTGATGTTAAACTTGGAACACAAAAATAGTACTTATGAAAGTCATAAAAGAAGATGCTTTTCTGAAAAAATTATTAACAGTTTATACTTTTGAAGAAAAATATTTAAAAAACAATTGTTTTTTAGAGTTTTTTATTTTAGAAGACGAAAACAAAAGTAATCATCAACATGCTTTGGTAAGAATTTTTATCGATTTAGATAAAAATGAAATGCCATACTCCATTTTTATCAACAAAAGAAATAATATTACTTTTGTTGATTTGATTGCTAGTGATGAAAAAATTGTTAAAAATCATCCTACTAAAAACAAAAGTTTTGTTTCCGGAGTAATCAAAAACGAAGGAGGGGTGATAATTTTGGCAGAAGAAGACACTTTGGCTGCTGCGTTGTTAAATGTGGCAGAAATCAAAAACAGCTCAAATCCAAGCAAAGAACTTGAAGAAAATTTGAGAAAACTTATAGACCCCGTTATAATATAATTGGGTCTATTTTTTTATTTTTAAATATATGTTTAAAGAGCCAGGATTTAATAATCAGCCAATTGAAAAAGTTGAAAAAAAAGAAGAAAGCGTTTTGAAAAATCAAGAAAACTTAATTTTTATTTTTAAGAAATTACAAAACGTTTA
>CAZCFX010000006.1:22355-24440 GCA_964498085.1 uncultured Gammaproteobacteria bacterium | reverse complement strand
GATCAAAGATATAATTTTGCCAAACAACAATATTTAAAAATAAAAAAAATAATCGACGAGGAAAAGAAAAATTTGGTTGAATCTCAGGTGGTGGACAGACTTGACTACCATGAGTACAAAAAAGACAGTATGATGATGAATTTAGTTGAAGAATTTTTTGCCAAAAAAGATGATAATTTTTAATTTTGACAAAATATTATTTTAAGATTAACCTAAAATTAAGAAGTTTTTTAAAAACATAAAACTGTTGTTCCGTGGCTAAACGGAGCTTTGTAGAAATGAAAAAAACTAAAAAAAATTATGGGAAAGTGGCAGCTATAATTGCTTTTATAGCCACAATCGCTTTCGTTGTTTTTCTTCTTTTGGAAGAAAAAAATCCTGGAAGCTATATTTTACCAGGAGGTATTTGTTTGGCGGTAGGACTTTTTGCTTTTATTTATTCTTTGCTTTCATTTTCAATCAGAGAAGATGAAAAAAATCAAAAAGATCTTAGCCCTGAAGAAAAAGAAGAAAGGGACAAAATACGTTTTAGTCCCGAAAATTATCCTTGGTTCTAAAAAAGGGGTCATAAAATTATGACCTTTTTTTGTATTCCCCCTTTTGAGAATAAATGAGATAATAAAAATATGATTTATGATTTAATTGTTGTTGGTGGCGGACCAGCCGGAATAATGGCAGCAGGACGGGCAGCAGAATTTGGCGCCCGAGTTTTGTTGTTAGAAAAAAATAAAAATTTAGGATTAAAATTATTAATTACTGGGCATAATCGTTGTAATTTGAGTAATGCAGTTTCGGTTCGTGAATTAGTGGCTTCTTTTGGTGAGAACGGAAAATTTTTATTTTCTGCTTTTTCAAAATTTAATTCCGAAGACACAATAGAATTTTTTAATGAGCAGGGCTTAAAAACCAAAACTGAAAATAATAATCGTGTTTTTCCGGTAAGCGACAAATCTAATGATGTTTTGGAAACTTTAAAAAAATATTTGAAAAAAAATCGAGTAGAAATTATTTTTGAGGCCAAAGTTGAAAAAATATTAAAAAAAGAAGAAAAAATTTCCAAGATTTTATTGTCAGATGGGCGAGAATTTTTCGCAAAAAATTATTTAATTGCTACGGGTGGCTTGTCTTACCCAACAACCGGTTCCAGTGGCGATGGTTATCAATGGTTAAAAAATTTAGGCCACAAAATTATTAAAACTTATCCAGCCTTAACCCCAATAATTATTCAAGGAAATTTTGCCAAAGATTTGGAAGGCCTTAGTTTGTTAAATGTAGAATTTATTTTAGAAAAGAATAAAAAAATATTGGCGAAAAAAAATGGTGAAGCAATTTTTACTGCCAATGGTTTGAGTGGACCGGCAATTTTTGCTTTAAGCGGCACAGTCGCCAAAAATTTGCCGGAAGTGAATTTGATAATTGATTTATTGCCAGAAAAAAATTTAACCGAACTGGATCAATATTTGCAAAAAAAATTTACTTCTCAACCAAACAAACAAATAAAAAATATTTTGGCAGAAATTTTTGCCAGTCGTCTTGCCGATAAGATTTTGGAACTTGCCAAAATAAATTTAAGCGTCAAGGCCAATCAAATCAACCGAGTAGAAAGAAAAAAACTTTGTGCCACAATAAAAAATATCAATTTGAAAATAGTTAAGGTTGGGGGTTATGATAAAGCGATGCTCACAGTTGGCGGTTTGGATCTTAAAGAGATTGATCCAAAAACAATGCGGTCGAAATTAATAAAAAATTTATTTGTTGCTGGAGAAGTATTAGATTTAGCTGGTCCAACTGGTGGCTTTAATCTACAATCTTGTTGGAGCACTGGCAGATTAGCCGGAGAAAATTCGATAATAATTAAATGAATAAAATAATGATGAGAAAAAAAGAAAAATTAGTTGCTTATTTCAGCATGGAAATTGCTGTTGATGAAAAATTAAACAATTACGCTGGCGGATTGGGTATTTTGGCTGGAGATTTATTGCGTTCAGCGGCTGATCAGAATATTCCAATGGTCGGTGTTAGTTTATTGAATCGTTTTGGTTATTTTCAGCAGGTAATTAACAGAGGAAAACAAACAGAAAAATA
>CAZCFX010000006.1:11657-22255 GCA_964498085.1 uncultured Gammaproteobacteria bacterium | reverse complement strand
GAATTATTTTTAAAGAATCCAGAAATAAAATTAAAAGACCTAAAAAAACAATGTGTTTTTACTACTCATAGCCCGATCAAAGCGGCGAATGATATTTTTTCTATTCCAGAAATAAAACATAATTTTTTGGATTTCCCATTTTTTTTACCAGAGCTATTAGATCACGGCAGTTTGAATATGGGGAAAATGGCTATGCATTTCAGTGGTTTTGTTAATGGAGTTTCCAAAAAACATGCAATTGTTTCTCGAAAAATATTTTTTGAACCAAGAATTAAAGCGGTTTCTAATGGGGTGAATTTGAATTTTTGGACATCCCCTTCTTTTCAAAAAATATATGATCAAGAATTTCCTGGTTGGAAAACTAATAATAAATTATTAAGCAAAAAAAATTTAGCCGAAGATAAAATTTGGCAAGCTCATCAGGAAGAGAAGAGAAAATTATTGGCCATGGTTTTGAAGGAGAGTGGTGAATTTTTATCTCAAGAAATTTTTACAATTGTCATTGCTAGAAGATTTGTTGCCTATAAAAGATTAGATTTAATTTTTCAAAATTTAACTCGCTTATTAAAAATACACAAAAAGAATGGTCCGATTCAAATAATTTTTGCCGGAAAAGCCCACCCTAAAGATTTGGTAGGCAAAAAGACCATTGCTAAAGTTTTGGAGATTAGTAAAAAATATCAAGATAAAATAAAAATTGTTTTTTTGGAAAACTATCGGATTGAAATTGCCAAATTTTTAGTCTCCGGTGCCGATTTATGGCTTAATAATCCTTTACCACCAAATGAAGCTTCCGCGACCAGCGGAATGAAAGCGGCGGCAAACGGTATTCCGCAACTTAGTACTCTTGATGGCTGGTGGCCAGAGGGTTATTTGGCAGGAAAAACTGGTTGGGCGATAAATTCACCAAAAAATAATTCAGACAATAAAAGCTTGTTGGATAATTTGGAAAATAAAATTTTACCGATTTTTTATCATCATCCAGAAAAATGGAAAAAAATAATGGCCAGCACTATTAAAAATAACGCTTATCGATTTAGTAGTGAAAGAATGGTCAAAGAATATAAAAAATTAGCTTATGAAAAATAAAATTTTTCTCATTTTCTTTGTTTTGTTATTAGTTTTTGTACCAAGTGCCAAATTGCTTGGAGCGGAAAACGAAAACAAATCCGGCAGTGCTGAAACGTTTAAGGCGGAGGTGTTGCAAGTACTTCAGGAACAAGAATTAGTCAGAGAAAATGGCTCAAAAATTAAACAACAAAATTTGGAAGTAGGTGTTTTAGAGGGAGAATTAAAGGGCCAAAGAATTATTTATAATGGTATTTCTAATTTGGACGTGGTGGCTGGTAATGTTTATCAGGTTGGTGACAAGGTTTTTTTGTCTCGCAGTCAGGACGCAGAAGGAAATGCCATTTTTTATGTCACCGACTTTGTTCGTAATAATAGTTTGCTTTGGTTATTAATACTTTTTATAATCTCGGTTTTGATTGTTGGTGGAAAAATGGGAATTAGAGCCCTTATTTCTTTGGGAATTAGCTTTTTGTTGATTATGAAGGTTTTGGTGCCTTTGGTTTTTGCCGGTTTTGATCCTTTGTTGGTTGGTTTTTTAATTTCCTTCTTGGTTTTGGTGGTTTTAATTTATTTAACAGAAGGTTGGAATCGCAAATCTCATCTTTCTATCTTGGCTATTGGTACTTCTTTGTGTTTTACAGCGATTTTGGCTTATATTTTTTGCGACTGGTCACATCTTTCTGGGGCTTCCCAAGAAGAAGTTACTTTTTTGATTAGTGCCTCCAAAACCGCTATCAATTTCCATAATCTTTTATTAGCAGCGGTTATCATTGGAACCTTGGGTGTCCTTGACGATATTGTCATTGCTCAAGTTGAGGCGGTAAAACAGATTCGAGAAGCAAATGCCAACCTGTCCAAAACAAAAGTTTTTGGCATGGCCGCCAAAATTGGGCGTGCTCACCTGGGTGCAGTTATTAACACTTTATTTCTCGCTTATGTCGGTGCCTCTTTGCCGCTTATTTTGTTGTTTAACCTTAATCAGGAGCCATTTGTAACTTTTGCTCAAGTGATAAACAATGAAGAAATTGCCACTGAAATCGTTCGTACCCTGGTTGGTGTGATTGGTTTGTGCTTTTCAATGCCAATTTCCACCTTTATTGCTGTTCAATATGGACAGTCAAAGAAAAATAAAGGATAATTAGGGTAGATATATGAAAAGAAAAAAAATCCTAAAAATCATCTTTGTTTCTTTAATCTTGCTTTGCACGATTTTTGTTATCGTGACACCTTTGTTACCAATTTCAGATTTTGGTTATTGGCAAGAAAATTTTTTGAAAACAGGTATAATTTTTGGTTTGATGATTTTTGTTTACTTGACCCATTTTTTTTATTTTCAACAAACCAAAAAAAGTAAAAAGTACCAAGGAAACTTGGAAGAAAGATTATTAGATTCTTTTAAATATATTGGTACGGTTAATTTACAATTAGAAGAGTTGAGAAAAAATTTATTTAGTTTTAAAAAATATCCTTCTAATCGAAAAGAGTTTTCCAAATTAATGCTTAATTTATCGGAGAAAATTCTTTCTATTGTTAATATTGATTGGGTGATTGTAAAAATCATTGATATTAAAACGAAAAAAACTTTGCATTATGTTTCTTTGATTAGAGGAGGGAAAGAGTTGAAGCTGGATAAATTTGATAACAATGAACTATTATCAGAAAAGAATAATCAAAATTTTGCCGTAATAAAATCCAGTCAAGAAAATTTAAAGATTAAAGCCATTTGTGTTTTGCCGGGAAAAATAAAAAATCAGGATGAATCTTTCTTTTTGTCGCATATTATTAATCAGTTGGAATTGTTGTTTTTGGCTTTTCTCTTTCTGAAAAAAAAATAAAATTAGCAAACAAAAAACTCGCTTTAAGAAGCGAGTTTTTTTATTAAGTAGCTGGCTGATTTTCCTTTTCCCAAACGATAACCGAGGCGGCGATAATAATTTCTCACCCCAATCCCGGAAATAACGGCAATAATATTGCTGTTATTTTTTTTAGCAATTTTTTCTGCTTCTTTTAATAATAATTTACCGAGTCCAGCATGCTGAATTTTTTTTGCATTACCAACTGGCACCAATTCCCCATAAACATGAAGTTCTCTAATTAGGGCTGGAGAAATTAGACTGGCAGCATTAATACTTAAACGACAAAAACCAAAGAGGGTTTTGTTATCCAAACTATCTGCGCTAATAAAATAATCAAAACCTTTTCCAGCGGCGTATTTTTTGATATTAATTTTAATTTTTTTTATTTCAGGAATTTTTTCTCTGGCTTCGCGGCAGCGAATACAATTGCAAACTACTCCTTCTTGTTGAACTATTTGGCGCAGGTTGGTAATTTTGTTGCCGGCAATAATTGATTCTCCTGGAATATCACGAATTAAGCGAATAATTCGCACATATTTTGGGACGATTTTTTTGCATTCAATGATTAAGTTCTTCAATTCCTCATCAGTGTAGGGTTGATATAAACCTTTTTTCCACCAGCGATATAATAAGCTGCCAGCAGTAACCACAGTTGGATAAAATTTTATTTGATCTGGTTGAAATCTGGCATCGGAAAAAAGTTCTTGAAACATTTCCAGATCTTTTTTGGGACTTGAGCCCGGCAAGGCGGGCATGATGTGGTAAGTAATTTTAAAACCAAAATTTCTCAACAACTCAGTCCCAGCGACAATTGATTCAACCAGGTGTCCTCGTTTATTCTTTTTGAGAATTTCGTCATCAATTGCTTGGACGCCAATTTCCACTCGAGTACAGCCAAGTTCGCGCATTCTTAATAATTCTTTTTCATTTAAATAGTCCGGTCTGGTTTCTAAGGTAACCCCAATGATGCGATATTTAGCGGTTTCATTTCTTTTTTGTTCTAAGACCAGGGCTTTTTTTAGATTTGCCAACGAAAGAGATTTTTTATAAGGAGCGGTTAATTTTTTAATAACAATAATATTTTTTTTGGCTTTCTGGAAATCATTGGCAGCTTTAAAACAATTTAAAATATACCAATATTGATATTTTTCCGGTAAATAACTCCAAGTGCCACCAATAACAATCAATTCTATTTTGTTTGGTTCGTGTCCGTTATTTTCTAATGATCCCAATCTGGTAATTACTTGGCGATAAGGATCGTAGTCGCAAATAATTGCTCGCATTACTGCTGGTTCATTGGAAAGATAACTGGTCGGAACATTTTTTTCATTTGGACAATAAGCGCAATGTCCTGGACAAGGATAAGGATTAGTAAGGACAGCTACTGGAGCGATCCCAGACATCGTGCGAATAGCTCTTTTCTTTAAAACGGAGCTAAAATTAGCCAAATTTTTTCGTTCTTGGGCGGTCATTTTTCGAACGGTGGCCAATAATTCTGAATTTAAAACAAAATCGAGAGCAAATTCTTTACAAATTGCTCTTTTGGCATCTGACAAATCGTCACTATTTTTTACCTTTGGGCCATATTTGATAATTAATTGGCGCAAAGCGTTAATTTTTTGTTTTGATTCTTCCATTTTTTGGGTTATAATCTATAATAACCTTATAATAATTTATTAAAATAGACAAATATGAAAAAAATTCTGTCCTTATTTTTTGCTTTTGCCTTTTTATTAGCCGTTCCGGCAGTTGCCAAGGCTTATTCTTTGGAATCTGGCAATAATATTTATGTTGGAAAAAATGAAACTATTGAAGGAAATCTTTATGCAGTCGGGCAAAGTATTACGGTAGATGGAATTGTTAATGGTGATGTGATTGGTGCTGCTCAAAATATTACCGTTAACGGAATTGTTAATGGTGATGTGATTGGTGCTGCTCAAACAATCAGTTTGAATGGAGAGGTGAAAGGAAATGTTAGAGCAGCAGCAAACTCCTTGAATATTGATGGTTATATCGGTAGAAATCTAAATGCTTTTGGCGCAGTTCTTATTTTATCTCAAGACTCAAAAGTTTCTTGGGATGCTCTCGTCTTTGCCAATTCAGCAGAAATTAGAGGGACAATCGAAGGTAATTTGCATGGTGAAGTTTCCGTTGCTACTATTGCCGGAAAAATTGGTCGCGATGTTGACTTGAAGGTTGAAGGACAAAAAGGAAGACAGTCTCTAATTATTGATAAGGAAGCAGTAATTGCTGGCGACTTGAATTATGTTTCACTTAATGATGCCAACATTCAAAGTGCTTCTTCAATTTCCGGTCAAACAACAAAAAGTTTACCAGAAAAAAATTCTTTTGATTGGAGTGCTTTTTTGTGGATGAAAATTTTTGGTATTTTTTCAGCTTTATTAGCATCTTTTGCTTTGTGGTTTTTGTGGAAAGGTGGCGTGGAAAAAAATATGGCAAAAATAAAAAACAAATGGGGCCTCAGTCTTTTGAATGGTTTGATAATTGTGGGTGTTTTAGTTATTTCTTGTCTTATTTTGGCAATCACCTTTATTGGTTTACCGCTCGCCATGGTTTTAGCGGCGCTTGGTGCAGTTTTGTTTTATGTGGGAAAAATTATTACTGCTATTTTTGCCGGTAATTTTATTATTTCATTTTTTACCAGAAAAAAATTACCAGTAGTAGCCATTATTCTTGGAGTGGTTGTGGTTTGGTTGCTATGTTCAATTCCTTTTGTCGGTTGGTTAATTTGTTTTGCGACTGCTGTTCTTGGTGGTGGTGCTTTGGCAGAAACCTTGAAAGAAAAATTAATTTAAAAATATGTTTAAAGAAAACATTTTTAAAGCTTACGATATTCGCGGAATTTTTAATTCTGATTTTGACCAACAATTTGCTTATGATTTAGGAAGAGCTTTTGTTGATTTACGTCAAAAAGAATTAGCGGGTAAAAAAATTACTCTCCTAGTTGCTTCCGATATGCGAATATCTTCTCCGGAAATAAAAAAATCTTTAATTGAAGGTATGCTTTTCGCCGGGGCTTCAGTTATTGATGCTGGCACAATCTCCACACCAACTTTTTATTTTGCAGTTTCCAATTCACAAGCGGATGGGGGCATTATGGTTTCCGCTTCTCATAATCCGAAAGAATGGAATGGCTTCAAAATTACTCGCGAAAAAGCTTTGCCGGTTTCAGGAGAGAGCGGTTTGCAAGATTTGAAAAATATAATTCTTGCCGGAAATTTTTCAGAGGCAAAAACTAAAGGAGAATTAATTTCTCGTAATGATTTTTTGGATTTACAAATTAATCATGATTTTTCTTTAGTGGAAAAAGAAAAAATTAATGCTTTTTCTATTGCTCTGGATCCAGCGAATGGAATGGGCGCCCAATATTTGCAAGAAATGTTTTTCAAACTAAATTGTGAACTCCACAAAATGAATTTTGAATTAGATGGTAATTTTCCAAACCATGAAGCAGATCCTTTAAAGCCAGAAAATGTTGAACCACTACGAGAATTTGTTTTGGATTGTGGCGCTGACTTGGGAATTGCTACTGATGGTGATGGTGATCGTATTTTCTTTGTCGATAACGAGGGCCAGGTTGTAAATCCGGCAATTGTTCGCGGTGTTTTGGCAAAATTATTTTTAGCTGACAAACCGGGAGCAAAAATTGCTTATGATGTTCGTCCAGGAAGAATAACCAAAGATTTGATTGAAGAAAATGGTGGCACGCCAATTATCACCAGAGTTGGCCATTCTTTAATTAAAGAACAGATGCTCAAAGAGGGTGCTTATTTTGCTGGCGAATCATCTGGCCATTTTTTCTTAAATGATCAAATTGGTTGTTTTGAAATGCCAGTAGTAATGATTTTAAAAATTTTAAAAGATTTAAGTAGTAGCGGTTTGAGTTCGGCAGAATATTTTGGTCGTTACAACAAATATTTTCAATCTGGAGAAATAAATTTAAGCGTTGATGATAAAGAGAAAGTTTTTGATAATTTAAAAAAGAAATATTCAGATGCGAAGATTAGTCTTTTAGATGGTATTAGTATTGAATATCCAGATTTTTGGTTTAATGTCCGAGCTTCAAACACTGAGAATGTTGTTCGCTTAAATTTGGAGTCTTTAGATTTTGATTTAATGCAGGAAAAAAGAGACGAAGTTCTGGAAGTGATTAAAAAATAAAAAATAAACAAAAATCCTAGTAAAAACTAGGGTTTTTTGACAAAAGAGCCTTGCTAAATTAAGATAAAGGGTATGGAATTATCAAATTTAAAACAACAAGACGAAGAGATTTTTGTTTTAATTAATGAAGAAGCTGAGAGACAAAATTCAGAAATTGAGCTAATTGCTTCAGAAAATTATGTTTCACCAGCAGTGCTGGAAGCTTTAGCAACCCCGTTAGCCAACAAATACAGCGAAGGCTATCCGGGAAAGCGTTATTATGGAGGAAATCAAGTTATTGATCAATTAGAAAACTTGGCAATTTCCCGAGCAAAAAAAATTTTTTCTGCTGAGCACGTCAATATTCAGCCACTTTCTGGTTCGCCAGCTAATGCGGCGGTCTATATGGCTTTTTTAAATCCCGGAGATACTGTCTTGGGTTTGAAACTTGATCATGGTGGTCACCTATCTCATGGCCATGCTGTAAATTTTTCTGGTCGTTTATACAATTTTATTCAATACGGCGTTAATCCGGAAACTGGTTTGATTGATTTAGCGGAAGTTCGTCGTTTGGCCTTGGAACACAGGCCAAAAATGATCGTAGTTGGATTTAGTGCTTATTCTCGCGAGATCGATTGGCAAGCTTTTCAAAATATCGCCGAGGAAGTAGGAGCTTTTTCTTTTGCCGATATTTCTCACATCGCCGGCTTAATTGCTGCTGGGGAAGCAAAAAATCCAGTGCCGATTTTTGATGTTGTTTCCACCACCACTCACAAAACTTTGCGCGGACCACGCGGGGCAATTATTATGTGTAAAGAAAAATATGCTGCACAAGTTGATCGAGCAGTTTTCCCTGGAATGCAAGGCGGACCACACGACAATCTTACCGCCGCCAAAGCAGTTGCTTTTGGTGAAGCTCTCAAACCAGAATTTAAACAATATTCAAAACAAGTTATTTTGAACGCCAAAGCGATGGCGGATAAATTTATTGCTGAAGGCTATAAAATTGTTTCTGGTGGTACTGATAATCATTTATTTATCGTTGATTTCTCTGACAAAAATTTTTCCGGCAAAGATGTTGAAAAAAAATTAGAATTTGCCGGCATTTCTGTTTCTCGTTCAACTATTCCTAACGATCCAAATCCACCAGCAAATCCTTCCGGGATTAGAATTGGTGCGTCAGCAATTACTACTCGCGGCTTCAAAGAAAATGAAGCGGTTGAATTAACAAAATTAGTAATTAGAGTAATTGAGGGTGATGAAAGTGAAGGTCAAAAAGTTAAAATAGAAGTAAAAAATCTTTGTGAAAGATTTCCCATTAATTATTAATATTATCACTCATGTTTATTATTGACGGAAAAAGTATTGCCGATAAAGTTAAAGATGAAGTAGTTGCTGAAACCATAAAATTAGCACAAGCCGGTTCAGTTAGACCAAACTTGGCTATTATTTTAGTTGGCGAAAGAGAAGATTCAAAACTTTATGTTGATTTAAAACAGAAGGAAGCTTTTAAGGTTGGCATCGATACTCATTTGTATAAATTTTCTGAAGCTACTAGTGAAGAAGAGTTATTAGCAACAATAAAATTTTTAAATAACGATTCCGAGATTGACGCAGTCTTAATCCAATTGCCTTTGCCAAATCATTTGGATACCGAAAAAATTTTAAAAACTCTTGACGCCAAAAAAGATGCCGACGGATTTCTAGCGGATAAACCAGATTATGTTTTGTCTCCGGTGATTGGTGCAATTCTGAGAATTTTATCGGAAATAGCTTTTGTACCAAAGGACAAAAAAGCTTGTATTCTTTATAATTCAGAAGTTTTTGGGCAAACCGTTAAAGAGGTTTTGGAAAAATTAGAATTAAAAATAAAAGCAGTTTCTTTAAAAGATTTTGAAAATAAAAATAACGAAGAAAAAAAAGATTTATTTGAAAAAGCACAAAAAGCTTGTCTTCCAGCGGATTTAATTATTAGTGCTTTGGGCTTGCCAGAGTTTATTGATGAAAGTTTTGTTTCTGATGGCGCGGTAATTATTGATATTGGAATTTCCAAAGTTGATGGAAAAACCAAAGGTGATGCCGATGCTAATTCTCTGTCCGCAAAGAAAGATATTTGGCTTACTCCGGTGCCAGGAGGAGTTGGACCAATCACGATTGCGATGTTGTTCAAGAATGTCCTGGCAATTTTTAATCATCAAAAATAAAAGTTTAATGACAAATATTGAAAAACAAAAAGAGCAGCTTAAAGAGCTGCTCAAAATTCATTACGGCTATAATAGTTTTCGTCGTGGACAAAAAGAAGCTATTGAATCCATTCTTTTAGGTAAAGACACTTTGGTAGTTTTGCCTACTGGTGGTGGTAAGTCTTTGATTTATCAACTGCCAGCTTTGATTTTTGAAGGTCTTACTTTGGTGATCTCTCCTTTAATTGCTTTAATGAAAGATCAAGTTGATGCTCTGGAAAAAAATGGTATTCCGGCGACTTTTATTAATTCATCCACTTCGATTCAAGAAACTGCCAAGCGTTTGGATGACATAAAAAAAGGTCATTACAAAATAGTTTATATTGCCCCTGAACGTTTTTATAATAAAGCGTTTTTGGAAAGTTTGCGCGGTCTGAAAGTTTCTCTTTTTGCGGTTGATGAAGCTCATTGTGTTAGTCAATGGGGACATGATTTTCGTCCTAGCTATTTAAGATTAAAAGAAGCAATAAAATTTTGTGGCAATCCTCCTTGTGTTGCCTTGACCGCCACCGCTACACCCGAAGTACGAGATGATATTATTAAGCAATTAGATTTGAAAAATCCGGAAAAAATTGTGACCGGCTTTGCGCGCCCTAATTTGCAATTTGGTGTAATTAGAAGTAGTGATTCCAATAAAATGGAAATCATTAGTGAAGTGATTAAAGGTTTTGATGGTGCTTGCGGAATTGTTTATGTTGGCACCAGATCCAAAGCTGATGATTTGGTTAATTTATTGTTAGAAAACGGGGTTGAAGCAGTAGTCTATCATGCCGGCATGGACACTGAAAGCCGTCATTGGGTTCAGGAAAAATTTATGTCCGGGGGAGCACAAGTGGTTGTGGCGACTAATGCTTTTGGTTTGGGAATTGATAAAAAAGATATTCGTTTTGTTATTCATCATGATATTCCAGGAACTATTGAGGCGTATTATCAAGAAGCCGGACGCGCTGGTCGTGATGGTCAACAAAGTTTTTGTCTTTTATTGTATTCACCAAAAGATCGTTTCTTGAGAGAATTTTTTATCAAAGGAGATAATCCACCAGCCAATGCTATTCAAGAACTTTATCAGATTTTATTAATGGAGGATGACGAACAAAAAAGTCTTGGCAAAGAATCTATTTTGGTAACTTATGCTGATTTAGGAAAAAGACTTTCTGAAAGTTTACCGGAAATGGCAATCGGGACGGCTTTAAAAATTTTGGAAAGAGAAGGCTATCTTTCTCGTCCCAACGAAAAAACCGCTAATGCTTTTTTGAAATTTAATGCC
>CAZCFX010000006.1:0-11557 GCA_964498085.1 uncultured Gammaproteobacteria bacterium | reverse complement strand
AAATTGGATGAAATGGAAAATTATGTTTTCGAAGAATCTTGCCGTAGTGAATTTATCCTAAAATATTTTGGTGATAGTGAAGCAGTACCTTGCGGTATTTGTGATAATTGTTTAAACCCCAAAAGAGCAAAGGATAACAAAAAGGAAGATCATCGACAAAAAGAATACCTTTCATCAATATGAAGAAAAAAGTTCAGCAAAAAATTTTGGAATTAGTGAAAAAAAACTACGATTCAATCGCTGAAGATTTTAATCAAACCAGAAAAGGATTGCAGTGGTCAAAATTAAGTGAAGTCACCAAACAAGTTGGTGATGGTGATTATCTTTTGGATGCGGCTTGCGGGAATGGTCGTTTACTAGACGAGCTTCAGGATAAAAAAATAAATTATTTAGGAGTTGATAATAGTGTTGAGTTAATTCGTTGTGCTCAAAAAAATTATCCAGAGCACGAATTTCAGGTTAACGATCTTTTATCTCTTCAAGAATTAGCAGACGGCTCTTTTGATTGGGTTTTTTGTATTGCTGCCCTCCATCATTTACCTGGTAAAGATTTGCGCTTAAAAACTTTGGAAAACTTGAAGGCAAAAATGAAGAAGAATGGGAAAATGGTTATTAGTGTTTGGCGTCCAGAAAAAAATAAAAAATTTTTACAAGCACAGCGACGTAATTTTTGGCGAAAAATATTTTTTCTTTCCCCTTTAGATTTTGGCGATGCTCTTTTTGAATGGGGAGGCAAAACTGAATCTCAAAAAAATCTTCTTCGCTATTATCATTGTTTTTCCGAAAAAGAATTAAAAAAGATAATTGATCAAGCTGGGCTTAAAATAATAAATTTTTACCAAGATCAACATAATTTTTTTATGATTTTGGAGAGAAAATAGGCTTATGCTATTATATAAATACCGTTAAAATTAATTAATAAATTTATGTCACAAGCAATAGAAATAACAAAGAATAATTTTGAAGAAGAAGTTTTAAAAAGCGAAATTCCAGTTTTGGTCGACTTTTGGGCTCCTTGGTGTATGCCTTGTCGAATGATGGCACCAATTTTGGACGAACTAGCTATTGAATTAGCTGGCAAAATTAAAATCACCAAGATGGATACCGAAAATCCAGAAAATACTGACCTGGCAATTAAATACGAAATCCAAAGTATTCCAAATTTAAAAGTTTTCAAAAATGGTGAAGTGGTTGCTGAATTTGTTGGTTTGAAAAACAAAGAAAGTCTAAAAAGTGATTTAGAAAATTTGTTAAAATAAATTTGAATTGAAAATAAAAAAACATCGCCAAGTTTGGCGATGTTTTTATTTGGTAAAAATTTGTTTTAGTTACATTGAACGTCTGCGCTGCTATTGGTGGTGCCGGTGCCAAATCCTGGAGTTGGGGCAGCACTGGAGAGTTCGGTTGAACAAGCTTCTGGTTTTTCATTGAAGGCAGAACAGATTGTTTCCAAAAGACTCTGTGAATCACGAGAAGAAGAAACTTCTTCTCCGTTAATAATTAAAGTTGGAGAACCTTGAACATCATATTTTTCATTATCTGCCTTGTTGGTATCAAATGGAGGGTAACTTCCCTGCCAACCGGTTTTGCTTTCAAAATTTTTGGTGACAGAAAATTCGTTATCAGCTGATTTCACACAAGAATCAACATTTAATTTGTTTTCTTTTAGACAAGAAGCAGAATCACCATCTTTTAGAAAACAATTAAGATAAGAAACTAATTTTTTTGGTTCTTCTTTTTGAATACAATATTGAACGAGGTTTTCTTTCAATTCTTTTTCGCCGTGCATAGCATAGCTAACAAACTTTAATTGGAAATCAATATTTTTTCCAAGAGTTTCGACAACCGGAGTGATTCCCTTTTGAATTTGAGTGCCGTATGGGCAATAACTCATGATGAATAATTCAACAACTGGTTTGTCGCTTTTTTTGGAGACTTCTCCGCTGGCACCTTTGGTAGCTGGGCTGGCAGTTTGAGAATCTTCTTCGTCGGTACTGTTTCCGGTGACTTCCATAGATTGAGGGAAGAATGTTTTTCCATCTTTGGTGACATAGGAATCAATAATTTCTCCACCACCCAAATCAATTTTCATTTTGTAAAGTTCTCCTTCAAATTCTTCGATTTCGGTGATTGTTACTTTACTGCCGGAAGGCATTAAATTTTCATTGATGTAATTTTCTGTTTTTTGTTTTGCTTCTTCTGGGCTCAAAGTTTTTCCCTTACCGGAAAAGGCGAAAACTCCAGCCAAGATGGCAACAACCAAAATCAGAGCGCCGATAGCAATAAAAAAAGTTTTCTTGGGCAAGCCAATAATTTTTTTGTTCTGCATAGATTTATATAATTGAATAAGTTAATAGCCCTCTTATTATAATAAAAATCAAGAATAGCGTCAAAGCTTTCGTCTTTTTTTTATTATTTTAAAAATTAATAAAATTAGGGAAAAAATAACTACAAAAAACAAGATATTTTTTATTAAATGATACTCTTTTTCTGGCCGTAGCAAATCTTGATTAATTTGTGGGTTTGTTGAGGAGGGAAAATTTTCTTTTTTTGTGGTTTGTGAGAGTAACAAAAAAGAGATGTCCTTCCCAGACACTATTGGTACGCCAATTAGTGTTACATTCTTTACTTCTTTAATAAAAGACTGAGAAGCTTTTGGGCTAATTAAAAAAATTTTCTCTTTTTGCTTAAAAAAATAAAAATTATCATTTTCATCTTTTTTTATTTCTCCCTCCAAAGAGACTATTTTTCCCAAATTTTCTTTGGCGGCACCAATTTCTATTTCTATAGTTTTTGGCAATTCAGCATTCTTGATAATTTTAATTTGATTTTTTTCTGAGATTTTTATTCTTGTTATTCCCCTGGTTTCGCTCTTTTCGCCAGACACGATTAAAACATCTCCTTTTTTAATGGTAGGAAAGTTAGAACGATAACTATAAATTTGCCAAAGATTTTTACCATCACTCAAATAAAAAAATTGTTTACCAAATTCGCCAGGAATACTAATAGCGATTCCGCTGGTTTTGATACTAATCGTTTTCCCGTTTACTCTTATGGGGAAAATTAATAAAAGTAAAAAAATAAAAAATAAAACTCTTTTCATAGAGTTTTATTTTAGAGGATTGATAATAAATTTTTACTTTTTTTCTTTTAAAGTTTTGATAAATTCTTTCAGGTCTTCCGGCATCGGCAAAGAGAAGTCATGTTTTTCACCATCTAAGCCTTTAAAAACTAAGTGATCGGCAAAAAGAAAAACACGTTGTAAAGAAATTTTTTGATTTTTTGCTTTGCTTTTTTTGTTGGCATATAAACGATCGCCAACCAGAGGGTGATTAAAGGCAAAAAGATGAACTCGGATTTGGTGAGTACGACCAGTTTTGATTCTTACTTTAATTAAAGTTGAACCGGTAAATCTTTTGATAACAGTAAATTCTGTCCAAGCATTTTTGGCTTCATCCAAAGCTTCTCGCAAACCCAATTCTCGATTGTTTGGTTTTTTGTTGGCTAATTTTTCAGCACTAATTTGTGGCAAGGCAGCCATTTTGTAGCCCTTGCTGGATCGCCTAATCGGAAATTCCAAAATTTCATGATCACTTTCAATAACTCCGGAAGCTAAAGCAGTATATTCTTTTTTTACTTTTCGTTCTTTGAATTGTTTTTTTAGATGATTAAAACCTTCAATTGTTCTGGCAATTACCATTAAGCCGCTTACTTCCTTGTCGAGACGTTGAACAATGCCTGGTCGTTTTGGGTCGTCGCCAGCTTGGGCAATTTCCGGATAGTCTTCCAAAAGATAATCAATCAAAGTTTTTTCTTTGATTCCTGGTCCGGCATGAACAGTTAGTCCTGCTGGCTTTTCGATTACTAACCAATCTTTATTTTCTTCAATTAATTTATACATGTATTTCTAGATTACTTTTTTTATTTAAAACTGATTGGATGTCCGTTTTTTTGATGCCCTTTAAAAGATAAAGAGCGACAAAATAAATTATTGCTCCAATAACAATTAAAGCAGCAATACCCCAATTGGAATCTTTTAATATTTTTGGCGCGAAAAAGAGAAAGAGTGACATGAGAACTGAGGACAATAAAACTTTTGGTAAGATTTTTAAATTAGGACGGAAAGAGCTATAGCGATAAACAAAATACATTGCTGCCGCGGAAATCGCTAATTCACTATAAACTGTAGCAATCGCAGCGCCATAATATGAATAGCGTGGAATTAACCATAAGTAAAGAGCTAGTGAACTAACGCTAGTGAAAGCATAAGCACCGATAATCTTTTTTTGTTTATCAATCGCAATGATTGCGTGGGTGAATAAGCAACTAATAAAAACAAAACCCACTGCTATCAAAAGTATTTGCAAAATTGGTCCGGCTGCCAAATATTCTTTTCCGGCCATCAAATAAATAATACCGCTAGCAACGATTTGGCCGCCAACAATTAAAGGAATAATTGCAATCATGGTTAAATCAAAAGATTTTTGTAAAACTTTGCGGTACTTTGTTAAATCTTTGGAGAGCCAAGCCGCACTAAGAACTGGTAAAATTAAACCAGCAAAAATATAAGGCAATGAATTAAGAACTTCTACTATGCGATAAGCGGCGCCATATAAACCAACTTCTTGTTGAGTTTTGAACAACGATAAAAGCAAAGTATCTGCCTTTAAATAAATCAAATTAAAAATGATGGTTACCGCCAAAGGCCAGCTAGTTTTTAGAATTTCTCCCCAATATTTGAAATCCCAAGCCGGACGAACGCTAGTTTCTTTGCCGGCAAAATAATAGTGGATTAAAAAACTAACCAAGGCAGAAATGGTTAACCCAATCATGATGCCATTTAAACCAAGATTTTTTTGGATACTAACAATAATCGCAATCAAAAAGATAATTCTATTGACCACTTCCGCAATGGCAACATATTTTAGGTTTAGTTTTTTTTGAAAAAAACCAACGAAAATCTGGTTAAATAAAGGGAAAACGAAGGCGGCAGACCCCAACAAAACAGCAATTTTGGTACTTAAAGAATAAGGGAAAGCAAAAATTAACAAAGGGGCGATACCAACCAAGCCAACTGCCAAGACAATTCTGAGACCAAAAAGGTTGCCAACAATTTTTTTCTCATCAGCGTTTGGCGCACTTAATAAACGAGAAGTAACTAAAGTTAAGCCAAAGTCGGCACAGACAGCAAAAATAGAAATAAAGGTAAAAGCAGTAGTGTATTCTCCAAAACTACTTGGCCCAAGATAGCGGGTCATTAGCATTAAAGAGATAAAACTTAAAATAGTCGCCAGGATTTTCCCAGCGACTTGTATTAAGGTGTTGTAGGCAATTTTTGCGGAAAGGTTCATGTATGTTATAATAATCTATATTGATATTATATCAAAATTTATGAAAACTATTAAATTAAAGAAAATACTTTTAACTGTCGGCTTTTTTTCTATTGTTAGTCTGTTGGCTTTTGGCGTTGCTCAAGCTTCAGCGGCCGGTCTTTGGGAATCTCAGCTTGGTTCAAGCGGAAACAACTCCATGGGTTCTTGGTTTGGTCAAGCTTCTGGCACTCCTGATGACATTAGAGTCACAATTTACAAAATAATCAACTTCATCCTTAACCTATTAGGTGTTTTATTTTTGGTTTTAGTGATTGTGGCTGGTTTTTTGTGGATGACCTCGGCTGGCGACTCCAAAAAAGTAGAATCGGCAATTGGTTATTTGAAAGGGGCTATTATCGGTTTGGTAATTATTTTAGTTTCCAAAGGAATAACTATTTTCATTTTCAGAAACTTACTTCATGCTGTTTTTAATGAGGTAAATCCTTAATTTTTTTGACAATCTCTGATTCGTGTGCTACCATGCTTTTATTAAGCTAGTTGTTCTTACAATTAGCTTTTTTTATAATTTACCGGTTTTTCTTTAAGAAAAACCCAAAAACTTAATATGTCTGATTTAACAAGCGCAATCAAACAGATTTGCGAAGAAAAAAATCTTGATTTTCAAGTGGTAGTCTCAACAATTGAGCTTGCTTTAGCAGCAGCTTATCGTAAAGATTATGGCGAAAAAAATCAAAACATTAGAGTAGAATTTGACCCAGCAACTGGCAAGTCAAAAATTTTTGACGTCAAAACCGTGGTGGAAGATTTACCAGAAGAGGAAGAGCGCGAAATGCTGGAACATTTACGTGAGCAACAAGAAGGAATTCATCGTAATGAAAAAGAAGTCAAAAAAGAAGAACACGTAGAAGGTGAAGAAGAAGTAAAAAAATTCAATCCAAAAACCGATATTCAACTAAAAGAAGCTGGTATTATGAAACACGGAGCAGTGATTGGTGATGAAATTGTTACGGAACTTCCTATTCCAGAAAGTTATGGCAGAATGGCCGCCCAAACTGCCAAACAAGTAATTATTCAAAAATTACGTGAAGTTGAAAGAGATATGATCCTTTCCGAATTCAAAGGAAAAGAAAAAGAAGTTGTTTCTGGAATTGTTCAACGTCGCGAAGGTCGTTTCGTTTTGGTTGATCTCGGGAAAGCAGTTGGTATCTTGCCAGCCGAAGAACAAATTTATAACGAACATTACAATCCAGGAGAAAGAGTAAAAGTTTATATTAAAGAAGTTCGTTCCGGAAATAAAGGCCCAGAAATTATTTTATCTCGCAAGTCTGAAGAAATTTTGAAGAAAATATTTTTCTTGGAAATCCCAGAGATTGCTAATGGCTTGGTAGAAATCAAAGCTGTTGCTCGTGAAGCGGGTTCTCGCTCAAAGGTTGCAATTTGGACCGATGTGGAAAATGTTGATCCAGTTGGTTCTTGTGTTGGACAACGTGGTGCTCGTATTCAAACTATTATTCAAGAACTCGGTGGTGAAAAAGTTGATATTATTGAATATGATGAAGATCCGAAAAAATTTATTACCAACGCTTTGGCACCAGCAAAAATTATCAGTCTAGATTTGGATGAAGCTGAACACAAAGCCACTGTTAAAGTAAGTGCTGATAAATTATCTTTGGCGATTGGTAAAGCTGGTCAAAATGTTCGCTTAGCTGCTCATCTTACTAACTGGAAGATTGATATTATTGAATCTTCTGAAGATGGCGAAGTAAAAGTGGCTACTAGTGAAGAAGACGGTGAAGTTGTTGTTGCTGAAGATGTAGTTGAAAATACAACTAACGAAGAAAACGAATAATAAATAAAATATCAAATAACTAATTAATAAAAAATATGAACTTAATGTATCTCATTCTCGGTTCAGCAGTAATCGCCATTGCTTATGGCTTGATCTCTGTCCGAAAAATTTACAAATTACCTGCGGGTAATGAAAGAATGCAAGAAATCGCTCGCGCTATTCAAGAAGGCGCTAAAGCTTTCTTGAATCGCCAATATCGCGCTGTTGCTTTGGTAGCCGCGATTTTGTTCGTTGTTCTTGGTTTTGCTCTTGGTTGGATGACCGCTGTTGCCTTTTTGGCTGGTGCCATCCTTTCCGCTTTGACTGGTTATATTGGTATGAACGTTAGTGTTCGTTCCAATGTTCGTACTGCTGAAGCCGCTAAAGGTGGCCTGAAAAAAGCTTTGGGCGTTGCTGTAAAAGGCGGTAGTGTTACCGGGATGTTGGTAGTTGGTTTGGCTTTACTTGGCACAGCTGGTTTTTATTTTTTAACTCATGATCTTCACGCCTTGATCGGTTTTGGTTTTGGTGGTTCCTTAATTTCTATCTTCGCTCGTTTGGGCGGTGGTATCTACACCAAGGCAGCCGATGTCGGTGCTGACTTGGTTGGTAAAGTTGAAGCTAGTATTCCAGAAGATGATCCTCGTAATCCAGCAGTTATTGCTGATAACGTTGGTGATAACGTTGGTGATTGTGCCGGGATGGCGGCTGACTTATTTGAAACTTATGCCGTAACCTCCATTGCCACTATGGTTCTTGGTTCTTTGGTGTTTGTTGATAATGAAAATATTGTTTTATTCCCATTAGTGATTGGTGCTCTTTCTATCATCGCTTCTATTATTGGTATTTTCTTTATCCGTTTAGGAAAGAAGAAAAATATCATGGGTGCTTTATATAAAGGCTTAATTGCGGCTGGTGTTTTATCAGCAATTGCTTTTTATCCAATTACCAAAATGATGTTCTCCGATCCAGTAATGGCTCTTAATATTTATTTTGCTACTTTAATTGGTTTGGCAGTAACTGGTGCTTTGGTATTTATTACTGAATACTACACTTCCACTGCTTTTTCTCCAGTAAAGGGTATTGCGAAAGCTAGTAACACTGGTCACGGTACTAATGTTATCGCTGGTTTAGCGGTTTCTATGAAATCTACTGCTTGGCCAGTAATCGTTATTTGTTTAGCTATTTTTGGTGCTTATAGTTTGGCTGGTATTTATGGTATCGCGGTTGCCGCAATGGCCATGCTTTCCATGGCAGGAATTATTGTTACTATTGATGCTTATGGTCCAATCACTGATAACGCTGGCGGAATTGCCGAAATGGCTGAACTTGGTGATGATGTTCGCAATATTACTGATCCTTTGGATGCAGTTGGCAACACCACTAAAGCAGTAACCAAGGGTTATGCTATTGGTTCTGCTGCTTTGGCTGCCTTGGTTTTGTTTGCTGATTTTACTTATAAAATTTCTACCTCTGGCGGTAATGCTGAATTTTTAATTAACAATCCTTTTGTTTTGATTGGTTTGTTATTAGGAGGTTTGTTGCCATATTATTTTGGCGCTTTAGCAATGAGTGCGGTTGGCAAAGCTGCTGGTTCAGTTGTTGAAGATGTACGTGCTCAATTCAAAGAAAAACCAGGAATTATGAACAATACTGAAAAACCAGATTATGGTCGCACTGTTGATATTGTTACCAAATCTGCCCTTAAAGAAATGATTTTACCAGCTTTAATTCCAGTAATCGCTCCATTAATTATTGGTTTTGGTTTTGGAAAAATTCATGGTGTTGAAGCTTTGGGCGGTTTATTAATCGGTTCTATTATTACCGGTGTTTTCGTTGCAATTTCTATGACTTCTGGCGGCGGTGCTTGGGATAATGCCAAAAAATACATCGAAACTGGCTTCTTTGGCGGTAAAGGTTCTGATGCTCACAAAGCAGCAGTTACTGGCGATACTGTTGGTGATCCATACAAAGATACTGCCGGTCCAGCAATTAACCCAATGATTAAGGTTTTAAACATTGTTGCTTTATTGATTGTTGGTTTATTAGTTTAGTAAATTCCAGAAAATTATTAAAAAAAGACCAGTTCAAAACTGGTCTTTTTGTTATTAAATTTGCTTTTTTCCCCGAATATCATTAAAATGAGTAAAGCTTAGAATTAATTGATTATAAATATGCAAGTAGAAAAAAAAGAATTAGAAAATTCCCAAATAGAATTTACTCTCGAATTTTCAGCAGAAGAAGTTTCCAAACATTTGGCTAAAGCTGGTGAAAAAATTTCTGAAAATTTAAAAATTGAAGGTTTTCGTCCCGGGAAAGCTCCTTTGGAAATTGTGAAACAAAAAGTTGGCGAAATGAGTCTCTGGGAAGAGGCTGTCAAAATTTTAATTGGCAAAGAAATTGATGCAGTTTTAATTGAACAGCTCGCTGGCAAACAAAGTGTTGGTGGCCCACGTGTTGATATCACCAAATTAGCTCCCGAAAATCCAGTTGAATGCAAAGTCACAATTTCTGTTTTACCAGAGGTTGCTCTTGGTAAGTACAAAGATTTGGCAGTAAAATTAGCTGAAGCCAAAGTGGATGAAAAAGAATTAGAAAAAACCATGAAAGACTTAGCCGAAATGCGCACCAAAGAATTTTTGGCTGACGCTGGCCGCAAGGCAGAAAATGGCGACAAGGTTTTGTTGGATATTGAAATTTTCTTAGACAAAGTTCCAGTTGAAGGTGGTTCCAGCAAAGGCGTCGCTGTAATTCTTGGTAAGGATTATTTGGTTCCAGGTTTTGATGACAAAATTTTGGGCGCTCAAAAAGGTGATGAGAAAGAATTTTCTCTTCAATATCCGGAAAACCATCATCAAAAAAACTTGGCTGGAAAATTGGTAGATTTCAAAATTAAAGTAGCCGAAATTTATCGTCGAGAAATTCCAGAAGTAAATGATGAATTTGCCGTTGGTTTTAATTTCAAAAGTTTAGCTGAAATGAAAGACGCAATTTCCAAAAATATTATTGCCGAAACAGAATATAAAAATTCTCAAAAAGCAGAAATTGAAATGTTGGAAAAAATTGTTAACGATTCAAAAATTGGCAACATTCCAGAATTGTTAATTGATCATGAATCTGAAGGAATGATGGAAGAAATGAAGCGCGGTTTGGAACAACAAGGAATGAATTTTACCGACTATCTTCAACATACCGGTAAAACTGAAAACGAAGTAATGTTAGATTTGATTCCTGGCGCAGTAAAACGTGTTAAGATTGCGATGATTTTACGCGAAGTTTCGGTTGTTGAAAAAGTAGAAGCCAGTGAAAAAGAAATTGATAAAAAGGTAGCTGATTTAAAAGAACATTATGGCAAAGATGCAGAAGCACTAAAAACTATTGAGAGTCCTTCTTATCGCCGTTATTTGAGCAATGCCATTATTCATGAAAAAACTTTAAAACTTTTAAAGGATTGGAATATTAAATAATAATTTATAAATGCCGACGCTAGCAATAAATAAGCGTGCCCGTTTTGATTACGATATTTCGGAAACTTACGAGGCGGGAATTTCGCTGTTGGGTTACGAAGTTAAATCTGTGAAGAACGGCCATGTTAGCTTGCGCGGCGCTTATGTTACCGCGAGAAATGCTGATGGTCACCCAGAAATTTATTTAGTTGGCGCTCATATTTCTCTTTATCCGCAAGCGGGGAAGGTGGAAAATTATTCACCGCTTCGTGAAAGAAAATTATTATTGAAGAAAAAAGAAATCAATCATTTGATTGGAAAAAGGCAAGAAACGGGCTTGACACTCGTGCCTTTGAAAATATATACTAAGCATAGTTTTATTAAGTTAGAGCTTGGTGTTGGCCGCGGTCGCCAGAAAGTTGACAAGCGCGCCGTCATCAAAAAACGCGAGGTAGAACGACAAATAAGTTCTCTTAAAAAAAGGAACACTGGGGATGTCAGGCATCGACAGTAGATTATTTCCTTAACGTGCAAAGCGTGCTGATTAACACGTAAAAGTGATCACAAACACAATTGTCGCAAAGACAAGCGCTGCAGCCTTCTCTTGGAAGGTTCCTGCATTCGCTCCAGTTGCCGCTTAATAGCCGCAACCATTCGTCCAGCTAGTCCTTGGTGTTGGGTCGCGAGTGTCATATTTCGAGGATAGGTTGGCAAGATTGCTTCTGATTGCTAGCCAAAATTTAAGGGGCTGCCCTAATGCGATTTTGTTTGGCTTTGACGCATTAGTTAAGATTTAAGTCAGACTAACTTTGTAGTTACGTTACGGCCAAGATTTATTGGACATGGGTTCAACTCCCATCATCTCCACATTTATTTTTTAATAAATAGTAATATTGCCGCGGTGGCGGAATTGGTAGACGCGCTGGACTTAAAATCCAGTTGTGGCGACA
>CAZCFX010000005.1:0-28553 GCA_964498085.1 uncultured Gammaproteobacteria bacterium | reverse complement strand
TGTGTTCGTTTTTATTTTTCTCTAAATAAAAAAACAACCTCGCGCAGGCGAGGTTGTTTTTTTAGTGGACCCTACAGGACTCGAACCTGCCACCCCCTGCTTGCAAAGCAGGTGCTCTACCAGATGAGCTAAGGGCCCAATTAACTTGACCGCTTTATTTTATTATTAAATTTATTTTTTGTCTAGTCCCCCTATTATTTTGGCATAACATTAATTAATGGACTCAAAGCCCAGCCGGCAAAATCACCAGAAGTGCCAGTTATAAAAAGGACTCCGGCGAAAATAACTATTAAACCAACTAATTTATAACCCAAACGAGAACCGCCTTCGCCGCCCAATTTTTGTTCAAACCAACTAATGCGTCCAAAATTTTCTAGTAACCATTCAGTTTTGATTACCATCATTACGCCGCCAAAAATCAATAGAATGCCTAAAATAAATTTCATATTATTTTACGTAGTTTAATGGATTATATTTTACACCGTTAACAATTACCTCAAAGTGGATATGAGGTCCGGTCGACCAACCAGTTGAACCCATGGCCGCAATGTTTTCGCCGCGATCAACAGATTGTCCTACTTTAACAAACAATTTTGAAGCGTGAGCATAACGAGTTTTTTTGCCACCGCCATGGTTAATAACAACGTTATAACCATAACCATTACTCCAGCCTGCGAATTCAACCTTTCCGGCCGCCGCAGCATAAAGTGGTGTACCAACTTTATTGGCAACATCCAAGCCAGTGTGACGCCAAGAATAATATTGAGTAATACGATGTCCAACTGTTGGCCAAAGCATACTGCCGCCAGAAACTTTATTTGCTGGTGCTTTTACCAAATCTTTAATTACCGAAATTCCAGTATAGTTGTTAGTTTTGCTGGTTTGGCTAGCAACGCTAGTGTTGGTGATTAACCTTCCGCCAGGAATAATAATTTTTTGACCAATCGCAATACTGTTTCCTAAATTATTTTCAGAAATTAAAAGATTTTCACCAATACCATATTTTCTCGCAATTTTACCAACCGTATCACCTTTCACGACGGTATACATTACTCCGTTTTGCGGTAAAATAGTTAACTTGTCGCCTGGGCGAATTAAACTTCTTTCGCTTAAATTATTTGCCCAAAGAATGGTGTTAACATTTAAACCAAATGAGTTAGCAATACTGCTAATTGTTTCTCCGCTTTGAACGGTGTAATAAATAACATTTTTTCTTTTTGGTGTTTGATTGGTAGAACTACCGCCATCTCTACTTTCCCAAATATAAGGCTTGCTAACAAAGTCCACATTTCTTTCCATTACAAATTGATCTTCGCTTTCGGTGGTTTGTTCGTCGGTAACAGTAGAATCATTATTTAAAACGCCCAAATTATTTTCGTATTTTTCGTTAGTGTAACCATAAATACTAGAAGGATTTAGAGTTTCCTCAATCATTTCGTCTTGTTCAAGATTACTAAATTCTCCAGAGACTAATTGGGCAACCGTAGTCTTCGCCATGTTTTCAGTGACGGCGGAAATTTTGTTCGGTTGGCCAAAATTAATAATGAAACTCACTATTACTAATAAACTAATGACAAAATGAGGAAGTTTTTTGCGAACGATATCAAAAACCGAATTTTCAATTAAACCTTCTTTGCGAAAACGAAAAATCCAGTAGTAGATTTTCACTAAAGGTTTTTTTAATGTGGAACGAAGAATCCAATAAATAAACTTGATTAATAGTCCCAGAATTAAACCAATAACCTTTTTTAGGAATAACAAAAATTTGACCGCACTCAACAAAATGTTGACTGAGGCCTTTTTTAGTTTAATATTTTTTTCTTGTCCATTTTCTGGTTCCATTTTTATGTTATTATACTAACATTTGATTAGGGCCAGCGTCAATTTTCTTTTTTCTCAAAATCTGTTAAAATATCCTAAGATTACTAATTATTTATTAAAATATTATGTACAAAATTGTCCTAATTCGTCACGGGGAAAGTGAGTGGAATAAGAAAGGTTTATTCACTGGCTGGACCGATGTTAATCTAAGCGAAAAAGGTTTAGCTGAGGCTCATGAAGCGGGAATTTTTTTGAAGAAAAAAGGTTTTTCTTTTGATTATTCCTATTCTTCTTTACTTACCAGAGCCATCAAAACCTTAAATGTCGTTTTAGAAGAAACCAATTCTTTATGGGTTCCAGTTTCTCGCGATTGGCGAATGAATGAACGCCACTATGGCAATCTTCAAGGCTTGAACAAAATTGAAATGGCCAAAAAATTTGGCGAAGAACAGGTTTTGATTTGGCGACGCAGCTACGATGTTCGTCCACCAAAAATTGATAGCAAAAATAAATTTAATCAAAAAGGTGACCCTCGCTACAAAGGAATTAAAGTGCCAAGTGCGGAAAGTTTGAAAGATGTGGTTGATCGCGTTATTCCTTTTTGGGAGAAGGAAGTTAAACCAAATATTAAAAAAGGCAAAAAAATTATTATTGCTGCTTCCGGAAATAGCTTGCGCGCTTTGGTGAAATATTTGGATAACCTTTCCGAAGAAGAAGTTTTGGATTTAAATATTCCAACCGCTATTCCTTTGGTTTACGAATTAGACAAAAATCTCAAACCAACAAAACATTATTATTTGGCCAGTCAGAAAAAGTTGAAGGAAGCGATTGATAAAGTAAAGAATCAAGGTAAGAAAAAATAAATCAAAAAAAAGGAACGACTCAATTCGTTCCTTTTTTATTTGGATATTATTTTACGATTACTGAGAAAGGTTTTTTGCCGCAATAAGGTTTCCAGCCGTAGTCATCACAAAAGTTGTAAATATTTTTTTCAAACCACGGAGTTTTGGCTTCTTGAATTTGTCCGACCAGAAAATAAGTGATAACCATCAACAAACCATAATCTTTATTTTTTGGTAATTTGATTTCCCAACGATGTTTTGGCTGACCAAAATATAAATTTTCCGCAAAACTAATTACCAATTCTTTTTCGTTGCGAATCACGAACTTGGCATGGCGAGCTTCGCCTTCGGAAAAGGCGCGCAAAGAAAGTTGTGAGCCGAATAATTCGTGGCCTTTAATTTCTAGCATGGGAGCCAAAGAGGCAAATTTGTCTGGTAAAACAAAAGAATAAGAATTATATTTACGGAAATTTTTCGGTAATTTTATAGATTTTAAATATTTTAAAATTTGTTTTGGTTCTTCTTGGGTGGCGCTCAAAATCATCCCCAAATAAGTGGAGGTATTATAGGTATAAGGTTCTACTAATTTGTGATATTCATAAACGTGGTCAGCAATTTTGGCGGCCGAAGATTCTGGCGAGCAAGTAAATAGAGAAGTTTTTAAGCCTAATTTTTTGGCTAGTTTTAATTCCCAGACTGAATCTTTTTCTCCGGAGGCAGAGATAACTACGGCGTCGCTAATAATTTTTTTAGCAATCAAGTCACGATAATTTTTGGCAATTTCTCGAAAATTACTTTCGTTGGCAAAAACTGCTTTTTGCCCGCTAAAAATAATTTGGCCAGCGTTATAAGCATTACCACTACCAACCACCAAAGGAAATTTGAATTTTTTTTGACCAAGCTTGAAAGGCTTCTTTTTGGCAAAATAGGTGATTGCGTTTAAAGTAATTTCGCTTAAAGAAGGTAATTTTTCTTTTTTCATAAATGATTTTTGACCCGATTTTATTGATATTTTAATTATAATTGATATTGATTTTTATTTCAATTTAGGCTAAGGTATGGATGTGTATTATTTAGAATTTACTAACTATTTTTATGTCTGGACACTCCAAATGGGCGACAACGCATCGCCAAAAAGAATTAGTTGATGCCAAAAGAGGGGCAATCTTCACCAAATTAGCCAATAATATTTCTTTAGCGGCCAAAAAAGGCGGCGACCCCGAAACCAATGCTTCCTTGAGAGCAGCTATTGAAAAGGCCAGGGCAGCCAATATGCCGAAGGATAATGTTGAAAGAGCAGTCAAAAAAGGAATTGGCGAATTGGGTGGTGCTTCTTTGGAAGAATTATATTATGAAGGGCTAGGATCTCTGGGTGCGCAGTTTATTGTTAAGTGTGTTACTGACAACAAAAATCGCAGTGCTAGCACTGTTCGTCATTTATTCAGCAAAAATGGTGGTTCTTTTGGTGCGGTGATGTGGAATTTCGAGCAGCTAGGTGTTTTTCTAGTTTCCAATGAAGAATTAGAAACAAAAAAAATAAATTTTGATGATTTTGAATTGGAATTAATGGAACAAGAAGTTCGTGATATTTCCCGAGAGGATGAAGGAATCACAATCTATACTGAAGTAAAAGATTTTCATGGTTTAATTGATTTCTTGGAAAAGAAAAACATCAAAACCGAATCGGCGGAAATTGAATATGTCGCCAAAGAAAAATTAAAAGTCAGCAATCCGGACGATGTCGCCAAACTGGAAAAATTTGTAGCCGAATTGGAAGACAATGAAGATGTCAGTGAATATTATACTAATGCCGATTTTTAGAATCGCTTTATGCCAAAAATAATTTTAGGAATTGATCCAGGAATTGCCGATACTGGTTTTGGAGTAATCAAAGTTGAAAAAGGGAAAATCACTTGTTTAACTTATGGTTCAATCAAAACTCCTAAAAAAACTGAATTAAGTGATCGTTTAGAAACACTTTATCAAGATTTGGATTCTTTGTTAAAACGTTATCATCCAGACTTGGCTTCTGTGGAACAATTATTTTTTAATACCAACGTCACCACCGCTTTAACTGTTGGGCAAGCGCGCGGTGTGGCTTTGTTGGCTCTCAAACAAAACAAAGTACCGATAGTGAATTTTACTCCTTCGCAAGTTAAATCTTCAGTTTGTTCTTATGGCAAGGCGCCAAAACTGCAAGTGCAAAAAATGGTGAAATCCATTTTGAAATTAGAAAAATTACCTCAGCCAGATGATGCGGCCGATGCTTTAGCGTTAGCGATTTGTGCTAGTGGTGCGCTTATTGAAGTTTGTTAATTTAATTTTATGGCCAAAAAATTAAAAATTGTTCATATTGCTTCCGAAGTGGCCCCGTTTTCCAAAACGGGTGGCCTTGGTGATGTGGCACGTAGTTTGCCAAAAGCTCTCAAGCGTTTGGGGCATGATGTTTGCATTATTACCCCGCTTTACGGAAAAGTAATTAACAAAGAAGAAGAAGGTCTAAAACTTCTCTTTAAAGATGTAAAAATTTATTTGAACTCCACCGAAACTTTGGCAGTTAGTTATTGGCAAGGTTATTCTATGGAAGGCTTACCGGTTTATTTTGTTGAACAGCCATCTTTGTTTTCTCGATCCAAACAGATTTATGGTTCAGACAAAGAAAATGCTCGTTTTTTAGTTTTTTCTGTCGCTGCCTTAAAACTTATTTCTCTCTTAAAATTTGAAGCAGATATTGTCCATTGTCATGATTGGCAGACAGGCTTGATTCCTTATTATTTGAAAAATGATTTTCGTTATTCAAAAACTCTCAAAAAATCCAAAACCATTTTTACTATTCATAATTTAATTTTTCAGCTTGGTCATAATTGGTGGGAAATTCCTACCGCCGAAAGAGATTTTGGTCGAAAAAGATTACCTCATATTTCTGATCCGGCAATTGAAAAAATTAATTTTGCCAAAAGAGGAATTATGTCCGCCGATGTGGTTAATACCGTTAGCGAACAATATCGTAACGAAATTTTAACCAAAAAATTTGGGCAGGACTTGAATCGCATTTTGAAAAAAAGAGAAGATCGTCTGTTTGGGATTATTAATGGTATTGATTACAACGCTTACAATCCAGAAAAAGACGAAGCGATTTTCAAAAAATATTCTTTTGCCAACTCAGAAATTAAAAAAGAAAATAAACTTTATTTGCAAAAACATTTTGGTTTGCCGGAAGATGAAAATGTGCCGATTTTTTGCACCACTTCTCGAGTAACTTTTCAGAAAGGTTTTGAATTAATTATTTCTTTGATGCCGGCCTTGCTCAAAATGGACATTCAATTTATTGTCATTGGTTCCGGTGATAAAAATTATTTAAAAGAACTAGCAAAGATTGCCAAAAAGCATCCGAAGAAAATGGCCTTGATTCCTTCTCATGAAGCAAACCAAAAATACGAAACTTTGGTTTATGCTGGAGCAGATTTTTTCTTGTTGCCATCAAACCATGAACCTTGCGGTATCAATCAGTTGATTGCTATGCGTTATGGTTGTATTCCGATTGTCCGTGAAATCGGTGGTCTTTATGATACGGTAGAAAATTATTCACCAAGCACCAAGCGCGGTAGTGGTTTTACGTTTAAGTCAGAAGATGCCTGGCAATTTTACGGAGCAATTATTCGTGCTTTGGAAAATTATAAAAACAAAAAAGATTGGAAAGAATTTATCAAGAGAGTGATGAAGAAATCTAATAGTTGGGAAATCCAAGCTCGCAAATATGTTGAATTATATAGAAAAACTTTACGCTTTTAATTTATGAAATGGTTTAGTTTTTTACACTTCTATCAGCCGGCAAATATTGAAGGAGAAATAATCAAAGAAGCTGCGGAAAAAAGTTATTTCCGCCTTTTGCGTCTTTTTGAAGAAAATCCAAACTTCAAAGCAACTATTAATATTACTGGTTGTTTATTGGAACGAATGGCCGAATTGGGTTTGGATGATTTTTCTCAACGTCTAAAACCATTAATTCAATCAGGAAGAATTGAGATTGTCGGTACTGCTGCTTATCATGCTTTTTTACCACTCCTACCAGAAGAGGAAGTAATTTTTCAAATTAAAGATCAAGAAAAAAAATTAAAAAAATATTTGGGAGTAGCTCGTCCAAAGGGGTTTTTTCTACCAGAGATGGCTTATTCGGCGACGGTAGCAAAAATTATCAAAAGTCTTGGTTATGAATATTTAATTCTTGACCCAATTGCTTTTAGTCCAAAAAACAAAAAAGATTTCAATGCCTTGAAAACCTATCAAGATCAAGCTAGTGGTTTGAAGATAGTTTTTCGTAATCGAGCCTGGTCAACAAAATATGCGCCTGATCATTTTCAGCGTTCATTGGAAACTGGCAGAAAAGAAACCATTGTTACTGCCAGTGATGCTGAACTTTTTGGTTTGCGCCACGAGGATCACACTGCCGAGTTGGAAAAAGTGGTTAAGCATCAAGAAATGTCGACCGGTACAATTAGCGATTTTATTCTTTTAACTGTCAATCTGGAAAAAATTATTTTGCGTCCTTGTTCTTGGGAGAGTAGTGAAAGAGAATTGTTAGCAAAAAATCCTTACGAATTATGGAGAGGTAAAAAAAATGAAATTCATCGTGCCCTTTGGCGTTTGGCTAATTTAGCCATCAAAACTGTTCACGAAAATAAAAAAGATAGTGGATTTTCTTGGGCTCGTTGGCACCTTTCTCGCGGTTTGGCTAGTTGCGCTTGGTGGTGGTCAAGCGGTCATGATTTTTCTCGTCACTTTGGACCGTTGGCTTGGAGTCCAGATGAATTAGAGAGAGGTATTAATGACTTATTGCGAGCAGTTAGATCATTAGAAAATAAAAAAACTCGTCGTCAAAAAATCATTGCTGAAAAGCAGGTCGCGCATATTCGTTCTCTGGTTTGGTCCAAACACTGGCAAAAATATTTTTAATTTATGAACAAGATATACTCACTACTTGATGATAATTATGTTTTGAATCTGTTTCAGGAAAAACTACCTCATTATTATCCGCAAATAAAACAAATCAAAAAAATTATTATCAATCCTTATAAAAAATTGATTTGGGATTCTACTTATCATGCAGTTTTTGCTTATGATGTATTTTGGGTTGATGAGCAACAAGAGGAAGGAGTGACACAAATTGTTTGTTCGGCGCACAGCAATGAGCCACGAAAAAATATTTTGGATACCCTTAATTATCTTTGGAAAAAGAAGCTTCCTGAAGAAGGAATAAAATTACCGCGACCGCTTTTTTACTCAGAAGAATTTCGCGCTACTTTTTACCGCGCCTTACCGGGTAAAACTCTTCTGCACTATATTAAAAAAAGAGACAAAGAAAAAATTGCCTCTTTGGTTTCTGGAGCGGCAAAGATGTTTGCCAAGCTTCATCAAATTCCGGTTGATGAAAATTTTAAATTCAATTCCGACAATCAAAAAATTTCTTCGGTCGTACCGGGAGAGAATTTTATTTATGCAGAACTAAAAGAGCGTTTTCAAAATAACGAATACGAAGACTTGATTGAACTTTATCAATCTTGCGTCGCGAGCGAAGAAAGATTATTCCCTGATCAAAAATCTTTAATTCATGGCGATGCTCATCCGGAAAATATTATCAAAGTTGGCGAAGATAAAATTGGCTTGATTGATTTCACTGATTTTTCACCGGCAGATTTCGCTCGTGATTTGGGAGCCTTTATTCAGCAAATAGAATATAAAATTGTTCGTAAAGTTGAAGACTTGGAATTTGCCAAAGAAATGAAGAGCCTTTTTTTGCGGGAATACCTATCCGCTTCCGGCAAAAAATTAGATGATAATTTACAAGAAAGGATTAATCTTTATTATGACTGGACCGCTCTCAGAACGGCAGTTTATTGGTTTTTAAATCATCACGCCTCAGTTGTTAACGGCCAAGAATTATTAGCGGCAATTCGTGAACGTCGCAAAACCGGTCGCGAGGCGCAAGACTTGATGATCAACTATAAAAACTAAAAAATAATTATGAAAAAAATAAAAATCGCTCATATTCATGTTTGGGACCAAGACAACAAAGGTGATTATGCGATTGTTTTGGCAGTTGCTGATGCTTTGCGAAAAAGATTTCCTGGTGCCTCAATCACGGATTTTCCGATTGAAGTTTTAAAAAATTATAATCAAAAAGAATTAACCCGACTCAATCAAGCCGATGTAATTGTTTTTGGTGGTGGTGGTGTTTTTTATCGTTATTTTTTACCGTTCAATAATCAAATGATTGCTGGACTAAAAAAACCGCTGGTTATTTTCGGTGTTGGCTATATTAGAGAGATTGGGGCGAGAAGTTTAAGCAAGATTGAAACCGCCAGTGTTGTTTCTTTGGTGAAAAAAGCCAATTTGGTTGGCGTCAGAGAGAATTACACAAAAAAATTTTTAATCAGACAAGGAATTAAAAAAGAAAAAATTTCGGTAATTGGCGACCCGGCTGTGTTGTTGGAAGAAAAAGCTCCTCAGAATTTTCAATTGGCAGAAGGTTTAAAGATTGGCTTGAATTTAAATTATTCCGGCTGGCTTGGCTTTGGTCCTTGGCGCGATGATATCCTCAAAGCTTATCAAGAAACTGCTGAATATTTTCAGAAAAAATTTGGGGCGACAATTTATTATTTAAAGCATCACCCAGGAGAAGATAATATTTATCCAGAATTAAAAATAAAAGATTTAAAATTAGTTGATCTTTCGGCGAAGGAACAAAAATATATTTATGGAGAATTAGATTTGGTTATTGGAATGATGTTGCATTCTTGTGTTTTGGCTTTTGGTGCTTTGACGCCAGAAATTAATGTCGCCTATGATTTGCGCAATCGTAATTTTGCCCGCTTTATCGGCTGTCCAGAATTAGTAGTTGAATTGGCTGACTTGAAAAAAGGGCAATTATTGAAGAAATCTAAAGAAGTAATGAATAAAAAAGATTTTTATTTGAAAAAATTTGCCAAAAAAAGAAATTTAATCAAAAAACTCCAAACTGAATTTATTAATCGAGTGTTGAGATAAACTAGGCTAATTGCTATAATTTTCATATGAACAAGAAAAATGGAAAAAAATCTCAAAAAAAAGATCCACTAGAATACATTTCTACTCCTCGGCTAGAATTGGATGATCGAGCAAAGAAAAGTATTTTTATTGTGATTCTTTTCGCTTTTGGGCTACTAAGCTTTTTGGGTCTTTTTGATTTGTCCGGTAAATTCGGTCAATTCATTGCTCACTGGCTTGGCTTGATTTTTGGTTTTGGTCGTTATTTGGTGCCATTTTTCTTCTTGGCTTGGGGAGGCTTATTATCTTTAAACAAGAAATATCAAATTAAATTTAAAGACTACCTCGGACTTTTTCTTCTTTTTGTTTCTATTCAAACCTTGTTCCATTTTTTCTACGAACAAGCTCTTTGGAAAGAAACAGCGCTTGCTGGTTCGGGCGGTGGTTATATCGGTTGGGGTTTAGCAAGAGCTTCCTTTTATCTTTTTGGTTTTTGGGGAGGAGTTTTAATTTTGGGATGTTTGTTCCTTTTATCTTTGGTTATTATTTTTAATACTTCACTTTCCAAGATAATTGGTAGAGAAAGTATTTGGGCAAAGATTTTAAATTCTTTATCTGGTCGAAATTCTAATGAAGAAGAAGAGGAGGAAGAAGAAGAGGAAGAAGAAAAAACAAGCGCCAAGGAAAAAGCGCAAGCTTTGAGTAAAAAGATTTTGGCGACTTGGCAACAAAAAGAAGTTGCTCCTCATCACGAAGAAGAGGAAGAAGAAGAGGAAGAAGAAATTGTTCCGGCAAAATTTAAAGACACTGATAAAAAAACTCAGGAAAAAATTATTTGGCCGAAGAAAACTGTGAAGATTGATATTCCTTTGGAATTATTAAATAACAAAACTGGTAAGGCAGTTAGTGGCGATACTTCTACGGGTGCTCTAAAAATTAAACATACTTTGGAAAATTTTGGCATCATGGTAGAAATGGGAGAAACAAAAGTTGGCCCAACTGTTACTCAATATACTTTCAAGCCAGCCGAAGGAGTCAAAGTCTCCCGCATCACCACCCTTAATAATGATTTATCGTTAGCTTTAGCGGCTCATCCAATTCGTATTGAAGCGCCAATTCCTGGGAAATCTTTAATTGGTGTTGAAGTACCAAACAAAGCCAAGGCGATAGTTGGCTTACGAGAAATTTTGGATGATGAAGTTTTCAAAACTCGCAAAAATAATTTAATGATTGCTCTCGGTAAAGATGTTTCTGGCACTTCTTGGATTTATGATATTACTCGCATGCCGCACTTGTTGGTCGCTGGAGCAACCAACTCAGGGAAATCTGTTTGTTTGAATACAATTATTGTTTCCTTGCTTTATCAAAACAATCCAGAAGATTTGCGTTTTATCATGGTTGATCCAAAAAGAGTGGAGCTGCCAATCTATAACGGCATCCCTCATTTATTAGTGCCGGTTATTACGGAAGTTGGTAAAACAATTAATGCTTTGAAATGGTGTTTGAATGAAATGAATCGTCGTTACGATGTCTTGAATAATTGTGGCAAAAAAAATATTGCCAGTTACAATGCTGACGCCAAAGAAAAAATGCCATACATTGTTTTTGTAATTGATGAATTGGCTGACTTTATGATGACTGCCGGCAAAGATATGGAAGCAGCAATTATTCGTTTGGCGCAAATGTCTCGTGCGGTAGGTATTCATTTGATTTTGGCTACTCAACGTCCTAGCGTGGATGTTATTACTGGTTTGATTAAGGCAAACATCCCGGCTCGTATTGCTTTTGCGGTTACTTCATTGGTTGATTCAAAAACAATTTTAGATATTTCTGGTGCCGAAAAATTATTGGGACAAGGTGATATGCTTTTGACCACTCCTGAACTATCCAAACCAAAACGTATTCAGGGAGCTTATGTTAGTGACGAAGAAATTAAAGACATTATTAATTACATCAAAGAAAAAAGCGGTGAAGTTGAATATTTGGATGGGGTAACCGAAAGACAAAAAGTTGGCGGTGTCGCTGGTGTTGGCATGGATGGCAGTTATGGTGATGAAGATGATTTATTGGATGCAGCCAAAGAAATAGTAATCAAAGCTGGCAAAGCTTCCACTTCTTTATTGCAACGTCGTCTTAGTATTGGTTATGGTCGTGCGGCAAAGATTTTAGATATGATGGAAGACGCGGGTATGATTGGTCCTTCCAATGGTTCCAAACCACGTGAAATTTTGATTAGTGAAAAAGATTTTGAAGCAGGAATCCCAGTATCTCCTGTTCATAGCCGAGTTAATTCAGTCGCCCCGGAACATTATTTGGGTGGTGACGATGAAGGTGATGATGGTGTTTTAGATTTTGGGCACAAAACTGAATCCGACGAAGAAGATGAGGAAGAAGAAGGAATTTTTGCCGAAGAGGAATTAGAGGAATTAGAAGATGAGCCGGAAACTAGCGATGAATATCAAGAGGAAATTCTGGATGATATCCGCGAAGGAGAAGAGGAGAAAGAAGTTGAGATCAAGGAATCAAAAAAAGAAAAAAAACCACCATTATTAGATGAAGAAGATTATTTTTCCCACTAAATAAATTTTCCCAAGACGCACTTTGTTGGTGCGTCTTTTTTTGCTTTTTTAGACCTTTTGCGCTAGAATTATTCAGTATGTTAAACAAAATCAAAAAATTAATTCCTCGTAAATTATTCCGAACTTTGCAGCCGATTTATCACTTTATTCTTAGTTTTGCGGCGGTGATGTTTTATGGTTCACCATCTGATCGTTTGGTGGTGATTGGAGTTACTGGAACCACTGGCAAAACCTCGACGGTTTATCTTTTGGCGCGCGCCTTAAGAGCGATGGGCTACAAAGTTGGCTATACTTCCACCGCAATGTTTTCTGATGGTAATAAAGAATGGTTGAATGACAAAAAAATGACGATGGTCGGACGTTTTTTTACCCAACGAATGATTCGAGCAATGGTCAAAAATGGCTGCGAATTTGCCATTATTGAAAGTACCTCTGAGGGCGTTCGTCAATTCCGTCATCGTTTTATTAATTTTGATTCTTTGTTATTTACTGGTCTATACCCTGAACATTTGGAATCTCATGGTAGTTTTGAAAATTATAAAGCTGCTAAAGGACGTTTATTTGGACATTTATCTTTCTGCCGCACCAAATATATTAATGACCAGAAAAAAATCGTTAACCCAAAAAGCCAAATGCAGAAGTTGGGACTCAATAGGGTTAAAAAGACAATTGTGGTAAATGGCAACGATGAGCATGCTCCTTATTTTGCAAATTTTTGGAGTGAAAGAAAAATTGCTTTTTTATCCGGACAGCCTGGCAGTGCTGATTTAAGTAATTTTTCCGAATCAATTATTAAGGATTTGGAGTTATTTTATTTTGATAATATTAGACCATCGGTTGCTGGCACTTCTTTTGAATTCTTTCCTTTAGAAAGGGCGACTCAAAAAGAGGCATCAGAAAATTATTCTGGCCAAGAAGTGGATTTGAAATTATTGGGGGCTTTTAATGCTCAAAATGCGGCGTCAGTTTTGGCAGTTTGTGCCGGTCTAGATCTTCCTTTGGAAAAAGCACAGATTGGCTTGGCGGAAGTTTCTGGTTTGGTGGGTAAAATGGAAAAGGTTGATGTTGGTCAGAATTTTACCGTTTTAGTAGATTACGCTTTTGAACCAAGAGCCTTGGAAAAACTTTATGATACAATGGAATTAATTCCTCATCAAAGAATTATTCATATTCTTGGTTCCACTGGCGGGGGTAGGGATACTGCTCGTCGTCCAATTTTGGGAGGAATTGCTGGTGAAAGGGCGGATTTGGTTATTGTCACCAATGAAGATCCTTATGATGACGATCCGCAAGAAATTATTGATCAAGTGGCAGCGGGCGCGGAGAAAAAAGGAAAAATAATTGGCGAAAATTTGCTAAAAATTCTTGATAGAAGAGAAGCTATCCATCGTGCTTTTGAAGAAGCTCGGGAAAATGATCTAGTAATGATCACCGGAAAAGGCGGTGAACAGTTTATTTGTTCTAAAAATAACGAAAAAATACCTTGGGATGATCGTTTGGTAGCCAAGGAAGAATTGAATAATTTATTCGGTTAATATTTTGTGGATAAATTGTGTATTGACAAATTATAAATATTTTTATATTATAAGAATCAAGACAATTTAGGATAGAAAATATTTCCACCCTGCAAAAAATAAAAAACCATGCGCGCCAGGTCTTTTATCTTTTTTGGGCGGCTTTCGTTCCGTGATTACTCAAAATCAATTATAATTTCCAACATCGTTAACTCAAACCGACTGGCTTTGAGATTTTTTTGTTGATAAGGATTAGTCGTTGGAAATAAAATTTTTTTAACTAGTTTATAAATTTTTTTATATAAATTTATGTCCCAGACCAATATAAAATCCGAAAAGAAAAACGAAGGTCGGAAGTTTTTTGGCAATCATCAAGAGGTTATGGCAATGCCTGACCTAATTGAAATCCAAAAAGATTCTTATCGCTGGTTTTTAGAAGAAGGCCTTGCTGAACTTTTCGATGAAATTAATCCGATCTCTGATTTTATTGGTCGCGATTTAGAGTTGTATCTAGAAGACTACTATCTTGACGAACCAAAGTTTAACGAAACAGAAAGTCGTCAGAAGAATATTACTTACGAGGCACCACTTCGCGTCAAAACTCGCCTCTTAAACAAAAAAACCAATCAAGCAATTTCCCAGGAAGTCTTTTTAGGTGACTTCCCAATCATGACTGACAAAGGAACTTTCATTATTAATGGTATTGAAAGAGTTATTGTTTCTCAATTGATTCGTAGTGCTGGGGTAATGTTTACTGCTGAATTTGTAAAAGGAAAAAAATGCTACGGTGCAAAAATTATTCCAAATCGTGGTGCTTGGTTAGAAATTGAATCAGACCAAAATAAGGTTCTCTGGGTTCGCATTGATCGCAAGAGAAAAGTTGCCGTAACTTCTTTGTTGCGTGCTTTTGGCTATGCTGACGACAAAACTTTGATTGATCTTTTTAAGGATGTTGATTTGAAAAAAACTCCAGATGAAATCGGTTTCTTGGAAGCTACTATTGAAAAAGATGCCGCCAAAACTGAAGAAGAAGGTTTGCAAGAAGTATACAAAAGAATCCGTCCAGGAGATTTGGCTTCTTCAGAAAATGCTCGCCAACTTATTCAATCAATGTTCTGCCGTTTTGATCGCTATGATTTCGGTCGAGTTGGTCGCTACAAATTAAATCGTCGTTTTGAATTAGATTTACCAAACAAAAAAGAAAATCGTGTTTTGCGTAAAGAAGATTTAGTTTTAATCATTAAAGAAGTTATTCGTTTAAATATCACCAAGGAACCAGAAGATGATATTGATCACTTGGGAAATCGTCGTGTTCGTGCTATTGGTGGTTTAATTCAGAATCGTTTCCGCGTTGGTTTGGCTAGAATGGAACGCATCATCAAAGATCGCATGTCCACTTCTGATATTTCTGGACTAACACCAACAAAATTAATCAATGCTCGTCCAGTGATTGGGGTAGTCAAAGAATTCTTTATGTCTTCTCAACTTTCCCAATTCATGGATCAGACCAATCCACTTGCTGAATTGGAACACAAACGTCGTTTGAGTGCGATGGGCCCTGGTGGCTTAACTCGTGAAAGAGCTGGTTTTGATGTTCGTGATGTACATACCACTCACTATGGTCGTATTTGTCCGATTGCTACTCCAGAAGGTCCAAACATTGGTTTGGTAGGACACTTGGCTAGTTTTTCTCGTTTGAATTCTTATGGTTTCTTGGAAACTCCATACCGAAAAGTTGTTCATGAAAAAACTGGTAGTCGAGTTACCAATGAAATTGTTTATATTGATGCTTTCGAAGAAGAAAAATTTATTACTGCTGATGCCACTATTCCAATGGATGAATCTGGCAAGATTTTGGTAAGCAAATTTGAAGTGAGAAAATTTGGTGAACCAGCTACTGAAGAAACTTCAAAAATTGATTTTGTTGGTGTAGCTGCTAATCAAATTATTTCTATTGCCACCAGTTTAATTCCTTTCATGGAACATAATGATGGTCAGAGATCCTTGATGGGTACCAATATGCAACGTCAGGCAGTTCCTTTGGTAAAAGCAGAAGCACCAGTAGTTGGTACTGGAGTTGAAGCTCGTGCTGCTCGTGATAGTGGACACGTTGTGATTGCTACTGAGGATGGTGAAGCAATTCGCGTTGATTCTGTTTGCATTGAAACCGTTGATAAAAAAGGCCAAATCACTCGTTATAACCTCAACAAATTTTTACGTTCCAACTCTTCTACTTGTATCAATCAGCATCCAACAATTAGTGTTGGTGACAAAGTAAAAAAAGGAGATGTCTTGTCTGATGGTCCTTGTATTGATAAAGGTGAATTATCTTTGGGTCGAAATTTATTAGTCGCTTTCATGACCTGGGAAGGATACAACTACGAAGATGCGGTTATTATTTCTGAGAATTTAGTTCGCAAAGACACTCTCTCATCTATTCATATTGAAAATTATACTATTGATGTTCGTGATACCAAGCTTGGTCCAGAAATGATTACTAATGATATTCCAAACATCAGTGAAGAAAAATTAAAGAATTTGGATGAAGAAGGAATTATCCGTATTGGTGCTGAAGTTTCTTCTGGCGATATTTTGGTTGGAAAAATTACGCCAAAAGGTGAAACTACTTTATCTGCCGAAGAAAAATTATTGCGCGCTATCTTTGGTGACAAGGCAAAAGACGTTCGTGATTCATCTCTTTATCTTGAACATGGTGAACACGGCAAAGTTGTTGATATCAAATTATTCTCTCGCGAAGATGGTGACAAACTATCTGCTGGTGTTTTGAAATCAATTCAAATTTCCGTTGCTAATCTTCGAAAAATCCAAGTTGGTGACAAAACATCTGGACGTCACGGAAACAAAGGTGTTATTTCGAAGATTGTTCCAGTTGAAGATATGCCTTATTTGGAAGATGGTACTCCAGTAGATATTATTCTTTCTCCTTTGGGTATTATTTCTCGTATGAACTTGGGTCAGTTGTTGGAAACTCACCTTGGTTTTGCGGCCAAAAAATTAGGTTATCGTGTTGCCACCCCAGCTCTTAATGGTGTCACCGAAGAACAAATCAAAGAAGAATTAAAGAAAGCTGGCTTGCCAGAAGATGGAAAGGTTACTCTTTTTGATGGAAAAACTGGTGAAGCTTATGATCACAAAATTACCGTTGGTTACAAATACATTTTGAAATTGAACCACATGGTTGAAGATAAAATTCATCAACGTTCAATTGGTCCTTACTCTTTAATCACTCAACAACCTTTGGGAGGAAAAGCTCAATTCGGTGGTCAGCGTTTTGGGGAAATGGAAGTTTGGGCTTTGGAAGGTTACGGAGCTTCTCATACTTTGCAAGAAATTTTAACCATCAAATCTGATGATGTTCCAGGACGAAGCAAAGCTTATGAAGCAATCATTAAAGGTGAAGAAATTGAAAAATTAAATGTTCCTGAATCTTTCAACGTTTTGATTCGTGAATTGAAAGGTTTGTGTTTGGACGTTGAACTTTTAGGTAACAACGAAGTTTTGGAAGTACCAAAAGAAACACCGGCTGAAGTTTTTGCCCAAGAAGAAAAAGGCAAACCAAAAGATGAAAAATTTGTCGTAGAAAATCCAGAAATTATTGCTGATGCAGAAAGTTTAGAAAAAATGGCAGAGCTGGAAGAAAATATTGAATCAGAAACATCGGAAGACTCTGCGTCAGAAATAATCGAAGAATAAATCTTCTCATTTTACTAATTTTATCGCTTCATAAAAATATATGTTAAATCCAATCAAAACTAGCGATTTCGATGCTATCCGCTTGAAGTTAGCCAGTCCAGAAAATATTTTGGCCTGGTCCTTCGGGGAAGTTATTCGTCCAGAAACGATTAACTATCGCACCCAAAAGCCTGAAAAGGATGGCCTTTTCTGTGAGAAGATTTTTGGTCCGACCAAGGACTGGGAATGTGCTTGCGGTAAATACAAAAAAATCCGCTACAAGGGAATTATTTGTGATAAGTGCGGTGTTGAAGTAACTCGCAGTATTGTTCGTCGCGAAAGAATGGGTCACATCACTTTGCAAGTGCCAGCTACTCATATCTGGTTTTTGCGCGGTGTTTCTTCCAAAATCGGCTTATTGCTAAATCTTGGTATTCAATCTTTGGAAAAGGTTATTTATTATGCCAGCTTTATCGTTACAGAAGTTGATGAAGATTTGAAAGAAGCAACAATTGAACAAATCAAGAATGAATACAAATCCAAAAAGAAAAATATTGAAAAGGACGGTGGAGAACTGAAAGAAGAAAAACTCAAACAATTAGACGAAGAATTCAATACTACCTTGAAAGAATTGAAAGAGTTAAAACCTTTATTGGTAATTTCTGAACAGAGTTATCAATCTTTAAGTTTGAAATTCGGACATATCTTTGAAGCTGGTATCGGTGCTGGTGCAATTCGCAAATTATTAGAAAAAATTGATTTAGAAAAAAGCGTTGAAAAATTAGAAGAGAAGTTGGTTGATGCAGTTGAATCCAAAAAAGATAAATTAATCAAACGCTTAAAACTTCTCAAAAGTTTTCGTAACAACAACATTCGTCCAGAATGGATGATTTTGAGTGTCTTACCAGTTGTTCCACCAGATTTGCGTCCAATGGTTGCTTTGGATGGTGGACGTTTTGCCGCTTCTGATTTGAATGATTTATATCGTCGAGTTATTAATCGCAACAATCGCTTAAAACAATTAATCGATTTGAATGCTCCAGAAGTTATTTGTCGTAACGAAAAACGCATGTTACAGGAAGCGGTTGATGCTTTGATTGATAACTCTGCTCGTCATAGTAAAACAGTTACTGCTTCTACTGGGCAAAAAAGACAATTAAAATCTTTAGCTGATTCCTTGAAAGGAAAACAAGGACGTTTCCGCCAAAACTTACTCGGAAAACGTGTTGATTATTCTGGCCGTTCAGTAATCGTAGTTAATCCAAAATTAAATTTGGATCAATGCGGTTTGCCAAAAATCATGGCGATTGAATTATTCAAGCCATTCATTATTAGTCAATTAATCAAAAGAGAAATTGTTCACAATGTTCGCAGCGCTTCTCGTTATATTGAAGCTGGTCACGATGAAGTTTTTGATATTTTGGAAGAAACAGTTCGTGATGCCTATGTGCTGTTGAACCGTGCTCCTACTTTGCACCGTCTTGGTATTCAAGCTTTTAAACCAGTATTAATCGAAGGTAAAGCCATTCAAATTCATCCACTTGTTTGTACTGCTTTTAACGCCGACTTTGATGGAGATCAAATGGCGGTTCATGTTCCTTTAACCAAAGAAGCTCGCCAGGAAGCAAAAGATTTGATGCTTTCCACCCACAACTTATTGAAACCGGCAACCGGTGATCCAATCGTTGCTCCTTCTCAAGATATTGTTTGGGGTGCTTATTACATGACCATCTTTGATGAAGAATCAAAAGATTTGAAAGATGAAGAATTGAAATATTTCTTTAGTGAAGATGAAGCTGATTTGGCTTATCAAAATAACTTCATCAAACTTCATCAACCAATTATGGTTCGTATGACAGACGGAAAAAGACTTCGCACTTCCGTTGGTCGTATTATTTTCAACCAAGTTTTGCCTGAAAAATTAAGATTTTTCAATGATGTTGTTGGTAAAGGAAAATTAAAAGATTTTATCCGCGAAGTACTTCGTCTTTATGGTGAAGATGATACTGTAAAATTTATTGACCACTTAAAAAATAGTAGTTTCTCTTTCATTACCAAATCCGGTTTATCTTGGGGCTTCGGCGATTTGCCTTCCTTGCCAGAAAAAGATCAATTAATTAAAGACGCCAACGTTCAGGTTGAATTAATTCAAGAACAATACGAAGAAGGTTTATTAACCGATAGCGAAAGATACGCCAAAGTAGTTGAAGAATGGACCAAAACCAAAGATAAAGTCGCTGATATTTGTAAAAAAGGTTTAACCAAAGTTTTGCCGGTGTTCTCTATGATTGAGTCTGGAGCGAGAGGTTCTTGGGCTCAGCCAGTTCAGATTTTGGGTATGAAAGGTTTGGTGACTTCTCCTTCTGGGGCAATTATCGAATTGCCGGTTAAAGGAAACTTTAAAGCTGGTTTCGGTGTTTTGGAATATTTTATTTCCACTCATGCTACTCGTAAAGGTTTATCTGATACCGCTCTTCGTACCGCGAATGCTGGTTATTTGACTCGTCGTTTGGTTGATGTTTCTCAGGATATTATTGTTTCTCAGGAAGATTGTGGTGATGAAGAAGGTATCGTTATCACCAAAGAAGAAAGTGAAAAGGTTGGTGAAGATTTCTTCAAGAGAATTCTTGGACGTTATCTCGCCAAAGATTTGAAAGATAATTCTGGTAAAAAAGTTTTAGCCGCTGGTGAATTATTAACTGAAGATTTACTTCGTGAATTCAAGGCAAAAAATGTTGAAATTTCTGAAGCTTGTGTTCGTTCAGTTTTGACCTGCAAAATGCACAAAGGAATTTGTGCCAAATGTTATGGATATGACTTGGCCTACAACAAACCAGTAAAACTTGGTGCTACTGTCGGAGTTATTGCTGCTCAATCAATTGGTGAACCAGGAACTCAGTTAACCATGAGAACCTTTCACACTGGTGGTGTAGCTGGTCAGGATGATATTACTCAAGGTCTTCCTCGTGTTGAAGAAATTTTTGAAGCTCGTTCTCCAAAAAAGAAAGCTCTTATTTCTGATGTTTCTGGAAAAGTAAAAATTGATTTTGCTCAAAAGCTAATCAGAGACAAAGATGGTAAAGAAATTTCTGTCACCAATCCACAGACCAAAATTTTGAGTATTGCTTACCAAGGAAAAGATCAGGATAAATATTATTTCTCAGAAAAGATAAATGAAATCAAACTTTCTTCTGGTGCAACTTCCAAAGATAAGAAAAAATTAGCAATCAAGGTTTTGATTGAAGATGGTGCAAAAGTATCAAAGGGTGCTCCTTTGTTCTCTATCGGTGAAGAAATTGTCAAAGCAAAAACTGCTGGTACTGCGGAAGTAAAAGACAAATTTGTTGGCGTCTTCAAAGAAATTGAAAAGGTAAAAGAATTCTCTATTCCACGTGGCACTATGATTATGGTTAAAGATGGTGATTTCGTGGAAAGAGGAACTCAATTAACTGAAGGCAGTCTTGATTTGCGCGAACTCTACAAAATGAAAGGACGTTTAGAAACTCAGAAATATATTATTCGCGAAATTCAATACGTTTATTCTTCTCAGGGTCAGCCTTTGAATGATAAACATATTGAAATTATTTCTCGCCAAATGTTCTCTCGTTATTTAGTAAAAGAAGCTGGCGACACCAATTTATTGCCAGGTGAAACAATCGAAGAAGAAGTTTTAAGTAAGGCAAATAAAGAAACAAACAATCCGGCAATTGCTGAAAGATTATTACTTGGTATTACCAAGGCTTCCTTAACCACTGATAGTTTCTTATCCGCTGCCTCCTTCCAAGAAACTCCAAGAGTTTTGATTGAAGCGGCGGTTAACGGCAAGATTGATTACTTAGAAGGTTTGAAAGAAAATGTTATTATTGGTTGTTTGATTCCTGCTGGTACTGGTTACAAAGGAAAACAGACTCGCGAAGAATACAAGTAATTTAATGCTTCTTAAAAAATTCCGTCCAAATCAAAATGGTCGGAATTTTTTTTGAATTTTTATGCTATAATTCACTTATGAGCAAGAATTTGGGTAAAGGACAAATTAATAGTATCGCTTTAGCCGCTACTTTGGTGGCCATCTTTTCTCTAGTATCCAGATTTTTGGGGGTTATTCGCGACCGTATTCTTGCTGGCCAGTTTGGCGCCGGGGAATTGTTGGATATTTATTATGCCGCTTTCAGAATTCCAGATTTAATTTTTAATTTAGTCGTTCTTGGTGCTTTGTCTGCTGGTTTTATTCCAATTTTTACTACTCTTTTCAAAAAAGAAGAATCAGAAAATAAGGAAGCTTGGTATTTGGCCAGTAATGTTTTAAATTTTTTGTCTTTGGCAATTTTAGTCTTATCAATTTTTGGTATAATTTTTGCCAACCCCCTGGTGAAGGTTATTGCCCCTGGATTTAATCCGGAAGCTCAAATGCTAACCGCTAATTTGACCAGAATAATGTTTCTTTCCCCTTTGTTTTTGGGGATTTCTGGTGTTTTGGGTGGTATTTTGCAATCAACAAAACGTTTTTTAATTTATTCCATTGCCCCAATAGTTTATAACTTGGGAATTATTTTTGGTGCGGTTTTTCTTTCCAAGTGGTGCGGAATCTATGGCTTGGCTTGGGGCGTAGTGATCGGTGCTTTTCTTCACGCTGCAATTCAACTGCCGGCAGTTTATCGTTTGGGCTTTCACTGGTCAATGGTTTTAAATTGGCGCGACAAAAATACCAGAAAAATTAGCCAAATGATGATTCCAAGAACTCTTAGTTTGGCAGTTTCTCAAATTGGTTTATTATTCACCACGATTATTGCTTCCTTATTACCTAGTGGTACTTTGGCAGTGTTTAATTTTGCCAACAATCTCCAATCTTTTCCGGTTGGTGTTTTTGGTGTTTCTTTTGCGATTGCCGCCTTTCCATCTTTTTCTGAGCATGCTTTTGAGCCAAAAATTTTGATTGAAAAATTCAGTTCGACAATGAGACAAATTATGTTTTTTGTAATTCCGACCACTGTTTTTATTATTACTCTTCGTGCACAGATTATTCGTGTTGTCTACGGAACAGGAGCTTTTGATTGGAATGATACCGTTTTGACCATGAACGCTTTAGGAATTTTTTCTATTTCCTTGGTTGCACAAGCAGCCGCGCCATTGTTAGTGAGAGTTTTTTATGCTCGTCATGATTCAAAAACCCCTTTATATATTGGCGGTTTGAGTGTTTTGAGTAATTTAATTCTTTCTTGGTATTTGGGAAAAAGAATGGGGGTCGCTGGTTTGGCGGTCGCAGCTTCAGTTTCTAGTATTTTGAATTTTATTTTATTGTGGATATTTTTGTATATTGAAATTCCGATTCTTAATGCTTTTCCAATTTTTATTTCCGCTCTAAAATATTCCGCCGCCGCTCTTTTGTCGGGAGTAGCAATTCAAATTTCCAAAATAGCAGTTTGGCCTTTTATTGATATGACCACTTTCAAAGGAGTTTTTATTCAGCTGTCAGCTTCTTTGCTTGTTGGAGCCTTAATTTATTTATTTGTTTGCAAAATGTTGGGAAGTGAAGAAATGGAAAGTTTCTCCAAAGTTTTATCCAAAAAACTGCCATTCAAGAAGCTGAATGTCGGCGACCAAAGTGAGGCCAGAGGGAATTAAGAGTTTAAAAATAAAAAGACCATCAAAATGGTCTTTTATTGACCACTGGCAGCAAATAAAGTAAGATGATTTTATGAATAGAAGCGAAAAAATAAGGAATTTTTGTATTATTGCCCACATTGACCACGGGAAATCAACCCTGGCCGATCGAATGTTGGAAATTACCGGAACGGTGGACAAGCGCAAAATGAAAGACCAGATTTTGGATGGAATGGATATTGAGCGTGAACGCGGTATTACAATCAAATTACAACCGGTAACCATGGATTATGATGGTTATCAATTAAACTTAATCGATACTCCGGGACACGTAGATTTTTCCTATGAAGTTTCCCGTTCTTTGGCTGCCGTAGAGACAGCTGTTTTGTTAGTGGATTGTACTCAAGGAATTCAAGCTCAAACCTTGGCTAATTTATATTTGGCTTTAGAACAAGATCTGACTATCATTCCAGTGGTCAATAAGATTGATTTACCAGCGGCTGATGTTAAAAAAACCAAAGAAGAAATTGTTAAATTAATTGGCTGTCGCGAAGAAGAAATTTTGTGTTCTTCAGGAAAAACTGGCGAGGGTGTGGAGGATATTTTGCGTTCAGTAATAAAAAATGGTCCCGAGCCAAAAAGTGCTTCCGCCAAAAACCCAGAGCTTTCTCGGGCTTTGATTTTTGATTCCAAATATGACGAGTACAAGGGTGTGGTTGCCTATGTCCGTGTCTTTAATGGCAGTATTAAAAAGGGCGACAAAATACGGCTAATTATTTCTGGTGCCGAAAGTGAAGTTTTGGATATTGGAGTTTTTAAACCAGATTATTTTTCTACCGGCGAATTAAAAGAAGGGGAAATCGGTTATATTATTACTGGCTTCAAACAAGTTGGCGATTGTCGTGTTGGCGATACTGTTAGTTCTACTTTCAATCAATCTAATATTAAAGACTTGGAAGCTTTGCATGGTTATCAAGATGTAAAGCCGATGGTTTTTGCGGGAATTTTTCCTCGCGAGGGTAGTGATTTCAAAGAACTACGTGAAGCCATGGAGAGATTGAAATTGAATGATGCCGCTCTCACTTATGAACCAGAAAGATCTGATGCTCTTGGTCTGGGTTTTCGTTGTGGATTTTTGGGCTTGCTTCATTTGGAAGTTTTTCAAGAAAGACTACGTCGAGAATATGATCTTGATTTGATTGTTACCGTTCCAAGTGTTGCTTATCAAGTTATCAAAAGCGATGGTGAAGAATTAATTGTTCGTACTCCACAAAAATTACCAGATCCGACAAAGATTTCCAAAATTTTAGAACCTTGGGTAAAGTTAGATATCGTTACCCCAAAAAGCTATCTGGGAAATATTATGAAAGTTTCTCAAGAGAGAAGAGGTATCTATAAAAATACAGAATATCTTTCTGCTGATGGTGATGATGCCAGAGTAATGCTTCACTACGAAATTCCAATGTCCGCTATTTTGACCGATTTTTATGATCGCATCAAAAGCGTTTCTTCTGGCTATGCTTCTTTGAATTATGAATTTTTTGATTACCGTGAAGCAGATGTGGTAAAAATGGATATTATGGTTGCTGAAGAAATTGTTGAATCTCTCTCGGTGATTGTTTATCGTGATGATGCTTTTCGAGAAGGGAAAGAGATTGTGAAAATTTTAAAAAATTCTTTACCGAAACAGATGTTTGTTTTGAAACTGCAAGCTTCGGTTGGTTCAAAAATAATTGCTTCAGAAAGAATTAGTGCGATGAGTAAAGATGTTACCGCCAAACTTTATGGTGGGGATGTTTCTCGTAAAAGAAAATTATTAGAAAAACAGAAAAAAGGAAAAAAGAAAATGATGACCGCTGGCAAGGGAAGTGTGGAAATTCCAGCAGAAACTTTTGTGAAAATTTTAAAAAGACAACAATAAATATGAAAATTAAAAACAAAAAAAAGAAGTTATTTAATATTTTAACTATCTTTGTGACAACGCTAGTTTTGGTTTCAATGCTGGCTTGGACTTTTAGTTCTATTTTCTTCTACTAATTTTTTATTTTTTTTATGTCAAAAATTTGGCAGCTCCATTCTTTAGCTCCTGAAAATTTTTTTGCTGAAAATGGGGGACTATCTCCAATTTTGGCGCAACTACTCTATAATCGTGGGCTTCGCAATGAAGAAGAAATAGAGGCTTTTTTGAATCCGGAAGCTTGTTTTTATGACCCTTTTTTGTTTAAAGACATGGCGGCAGCTGTTGATCTTTTAATTGCTAAAATAAAAGCTGGTGAGAAGATTATAATTTATGGAGATTATGATGCTGATGGAATTACCGCTTCTGCTGTTCTTTCGGAAACGCTCAGAATTCTCAAGGCTAAGGTGGAAGTCTATCTCCCGGATCGAGTAACGGAAGGCTACGGTTTGAATTTAACAGCAATTGATCAACTGGTTTCAACTGGCGCAAAATTAGTAATTACGGTTGATACGGGAATTAGAAACAAAGAAGAAATTGCTTATGCCAAAAAATGTGGCTTGGAAGTAATTGTTACCGATCATCATACTTTACCTGAACATGAAGAGGATTTGCCGGATTGTTTAATTGTTAATTCGGCCGATTCACGCAACCAATATCCTTTCAAATTTTTGGCTGGTGTTGGCGTCGCTTTCAAAGTGGCTAGTGCTTTAGTTTCTCGTTCCAAATTATCCGATGAACAAAAACACTTTTTGTTAGAAAATCTTTTAGATTTTGTAGCGATTGGCACAGTCGCCGACATGGTGACAATGATGGGTGAGAATCGCGCTTTGGTTAGTCGTGGTTTGGAAGTTTTAAATCAAACCAAAAGAGTCGGTTTGAAAGAATTAATTAAAGTGGCAAAGTTAGACAATTTACGTCGTTTGGAATCTTGGAATATTGGCTACCAAATTGGTCCGAGATTGAATGCTGCCAGTAGAATGGATCATGCGAGCAATGCTTTTGCGTTATTGGTTTGTGATAACCGAGAAAAGGCAGAAGTTATTGCTCGAGAATTAAATAATCGAAATAGTGATCGTCAAAAAATTACCGAAGAAGCAGTTGGCGAAGCTCGTGCTCAAATTGATCAGCAGTTTTCTACTGGACCAAAATTTTTTTTGGCGGCAATTTCTAATCAAGAAAAAATCTGGAGTGAGGGAATTATTGGTTTAGTGGCGGGAAAGATTTGTGAAAGATATTATCGTCCAACGATTGTCGTTACTTCCACCGAAGACGGCTACAAAGGTTCTGGAAGATCTATTGAAGAATTTAATTTAATTGAAGCAATTGAAGAAGCGGCGCAAACCGATAGTAGTTTAGTTGGTAAATATGGTGGACATCCAATGGCTTGTGGTTTTAGTGTAGAAAGCAAAGAAAAACTAGATTCTTTTATTAAAAAAATGGAAGAGATTGCTGCTCACAAATTAAGCAAGGAAAATTTAACGCCAAAATTAAAAATTGAAATGGAAATTCCTTTGTCGGCAGTTAATGAAGATTTGCTAGCAGAAATTTCTTTGTTGGCCCCTTTTGGCCAACATAACCCTCAGCCAAAATTTGTTAGTCGCGGTTTGAAAATTATCGAATCATTTTTTATGGGCCTCGATGGTCAGCATGTCAAATTTAAAGTAGCTGACGAAAATGGTTTTAGTTTGTGGGCAATTTGTTTTGGTGGTACGGATAGCTATAAACACTGTGAAGTTGGTGATTTTATTGATTTGGCCTATTTTGCCGAATGGAATGAATTTAATGGACGAAAAGAAGTCCAATTAAAAATTATTGATTTAAAAAAAATATGAAATTAATTTCTTTTTCCGATGGTGGAGCGCGTGGTAATCCTGGGCCAGCCGGTATCGGGGCAGTTTTGTTTAATGATAAAAATGAAATAGTGGAAGAACTTTCTTTTTATCTTGGTGAAACTACCAATAACCAAGCAGAATATCGTGCTTTGATTATGGTTATGAAAAAAGCGCAATCACTCGGGGCGACCGAATTAGAATGCTATTTAGATAGTGAATTAGTAGTTAAACAATTAAACCGAGAATATAAAGTAAAAAACAAAGATTTAGCACCATTGTTTTTAGAAGTTCACAACGTTTCTTTGAGTTTTAAGAAAGTTAGCTTTCACCATGTACCGCGAGAAAAAAATTCAATTGCCGATGGACTTGCTAATCAGGCCATGGATCGAAAAGCCAATTAAAATTTTTTATAAAAAAACCGCCTTAGTGAAGGCGGTTTTTTTTATTTTAGTTACCAGTTAGCGACCAGTGCCATGGTTCTGGTTTTAATTTTGCATACAAACCATTTTTATTCATGCATTCTGTTAGTCCGCTACTGTTATTAAATTTCCAAGACATTTCTTTTTGTGCATGAGAATCTTTATAAGCTTGAGTAAGTTGAATATCAACAGCGTTGCCGCTCATGTGGTTAGAACAACATGGGTCAGCAGCCATATTACCTTTCCCTGACTTATACCTTTTGTAAAGTTCTATTGATTTTGCAGGAGTTCTAGCCCCACCACTAATAGTAAAGGGGTTAGTTCCGTTATTCTTTGTTTTTACGCAGGCAAAAACTTTTTCTAATTTAGATTTTAGAACTGGCGATACTTGTGAGTTATTATAATTAACTAAGTTAATTTTAATTTTTGAGCCGAGCTCTGCGCATTTTGTAGTATCTTTTTTGCCGCTATTTCTGAATGCATTACAACCTTCCTGGTAAGGATTATCCGAGCTAGATGTGCTATCTGAATAGTCAGGCATGAATTCTGGAATGTAAGAAATTTTTAATGGTTTAAAAATTAAGATATCAGGATTAACCATGGAAATAATCATATAAGAAGAGAACATCACGATTAATCCGCTGACACTGCCAATAATCATTTCTTTGGCGGTTTTCATACGGGAGGCGTTGCTACCAGAAATTAGCCAAATAACGCCGGCTGCCATAAGAGTGACTGCAGCCAAGGAACCAATAATAATTAGAGCATAATTGTAAATAGCAATTATATATTGACCAATCCAGGGTACTTCACAGCTAGTTGAGCCATCAGCACTAGATTCACAATTTACTTTTGGACAAGTATAAGATCCGTCACTATTTTGTTTGCAGCTAATAGATTCATATAGTCCAGGGATATCAACACTTAAATTGTCAAAAGGATTATTAAGAACAGCCGCGGTTTTGGTTGCTGGAGTAATAATTTTTTCTGCTGTTGTTGTGGTTATTGTTGCTATTGGTGGTAATATTGTTGAGCAACAGCATTCCGCGCCTTCTTGTCTTGCTGCTACGCCTTGTCGAACGCAAGCAACTTCATCTTGAACGGTGTAATCTTTATAAGAAGGTCCTGGACAATGAACATTACCAAGAGGTAAAAGCCATTTGCAAGTTGCGGCCTCTACTTTTTGGGCTCCACTAAAAAGTCCTAAAAAAACAAGAAAAATAAATATTAAAAATTTTTTATTATTTAAAATTTTCATATTTTATATTT
>CAZCFX010000004.1:20783-29498 GCA_964498085.1 uncultured Gammaproteobacteria bacterium | reverse complement strand
TTAACTTATTATTTCAAAGTTACTTTTGCACCAGCTTCTTCTAATTCTTTCTTGATTTTTTCAGCTTCTTCCTTTTTAACACCTTCTCTTACTAATTTTGGAGCAGCGTCAACCAAGTCTTTGGCTTCTTTCAAACCAAGTTCAGTTAAAGTGCGAACAACTTTAATGACGTTGATTTTGTTTGCGCCAGCGTCTGTTAATTCGATGTCAAAAGCATCTTTTTCTTCGGCGGCAGCACCGGCAGCGGCAGGACCAGCAGCCATCATCATTGCTGGAGCAGAAGCGGAAACGCCGAATTTTTCTTCTAAGATTTTTACCAATTCAGCTAAATCCAAAACACTCATTTTTTCGATTTCACTGACGAGGGAAGCAAATTTTGCTGGTACCTCGATTTCTTTTTTGTCTTCCATAGATTTAAAATTAAATTTATTTTTTATAATTATGCTTTTTTCTCTTCAATCGCTTTGAGAACATAAACTAAGTTGCGTAAATTTCCGGACAAAGCGTTGACGAAACCGGAGATAGGCGCATTCAAAGAACCGACCAATTTGGCATACAATTCAGTTTTGCTTGGTAATTGAGCTAAAGCAACTACTTCTTCTTTGGAAAGAATTTTTCCGTCCAAGAGACCACCCAAGAAAAAGATTTTATCTTCTTTTCCTTTGGCAAAAGTAGAAACAGCTTTCACTGGAGCAACTTGATCTTCATAAGAGAAGATTGCGGCTACTTTACCATCAAAACCGCGAGCATTCAAATCTTCAATTCCTTGATTTTTGAAAGCTAAATTCATTAAGGTTTTTTTGGCGACAAAGTATTCACCATTTTCGGTGCGTAATTTGTTGCGCAATTCCTCATTGTCTTTAACCCCCAAAGCGTTGAAGCCAGCGAAAACAATTGATTTGGATTTTCCAATTTTTGTTTCCAAGCTTCGCAGAATTTCCTGCTTTTGGATTTTTGTTTTTGGCATATATATTAATTTATATATAAATAAAAAAAGCGACCTTTCGGCCACAGAGAGAAAAATAGCTAAAATTAGCTAAATTATCACCTCGGTAAGACTTATTGATGTTGCTTACGGTCTATGGCTTGCTTTTGTTAACTAAATAATAACATATTTATCAAAAGAGTCAAGAGTTATTAAAAAAACCACTCAATTTTGAGTGGTTTAAATTTTTACTTCTCTTTTTTGGTAAAATAAGCTCTGGTTTTATCCAAGACATATCCAAAAAACCAGCCAAATAAAAAATTATCTCCAATATATAACAAGGAAGCAAGAAAAATTGCTTTTATTTCCACACCACAGATTAGGGCGGCAATAATTACTTCATAAATAATAGTAACAAAGCCAGTGATAACCCCAAAAATAATAAAGGCAGTAGCATCAACCTTGGTTCTTTTCCAAAAGTCAATTCTTTTTTTTCTAATAGTTGCTAAGGAAATAGCAACCGCTTGCGGATCAGAAAATCTCTGCCGCAAAATTGCTATTTTTTTCATGATTTTATGTTTTTTTTATTTGTTAATGAAGAAGTATTTAAATTATCTTTTTTTAAAAAATTAGTCAAATAAAAAGAGGCTTATTAAAACCTCTTTTTTGCTCCCCTCTTTCTCCCAAAATTAGCAAAACGATGCGCCTCTTCCCTCACCTTTAATAATATCGGCTTCAAACTTTTGGCCAGCTCCTTAGAATTATTTTTTGTGCCTCGAGCAAAAACTAATTTATCACCACCAAACTTGGAAATACCAACCAATAAAGGATAAAGATTAAATTTAGCCAATTCACGGGTCAAAAAAGAGATTTGAGGCGACCCACCATCAATCATTAATAAATCAGGCAATGGCCATTCTGAGTGCTTAAAACGACGAATTAAAACCTCCAGCAAAGCCGATTCATCATTTCCCTCATGTTCTTCTTTGAGTTTAAATAAACGGTACTGCGCCTTATCTGGTTCGGCCCCGGAAAATACCACCATCGAGCCATAAGTTTCTTTGCCGGATAAATGAGAGATATCATAACCCTCAATTCGATTTAAATGTGGTGTATTTAAATTATCTTCCTTAGTTAATAAAGTGACATCTTGCAAATGGCGCAAAGCTTTTTCTTGCGAAGGGTTTTCTTTGGCTAATTGCTTCAATAATCTAGTGCGCTCACCAGACAATAACATTTTTAGATGTTTGATATTTTTTTGATAATCCTTTTTATTAATTATTCCCAAACAAGCACCGGGACATAGACCAACTTGATAATCAAAACAAGCCTTGCCATTTTCCGGCACACAAGTACTCCACGGAAAAACACGACGAATAAGTCGCAAGGCATTAAAAATTAAACGCTGAGATTGATAAGGACCAAAAACAGAATATTTTTCTTCGGGAAATTTTTTTAAATCCTGACCGCGAATAATTATTGGCTTGGGATAATCTTCTTGGCCAATCACCACATAAATAAAAGAACGATTGTCACGATCACGAATATTATACTTCGGCCAATATTTTTTTATCTCTTCTGCTTCCAAAATAATGGCTTCTAATAAAGTTTCAGTTTCCACCCAACGCAATTCATGAGCACTAGCCACCATTTCGGCAATGCGCGCTTCAATGTTTTTTTGAAAATATTGGGAAAGACGATTTTTTAAACTAGTTGCCCGCCCAACATAAAGTACTTCTCCTTTTTCATCCAACCAAAAATAGACGCCAGGCGCCTTGGGAACTATCTTTAATTTTTCTTTGAGGTTTGGCATTATTTATTTTTTTCTTTATGCACCGTGAAATCCAAATATTCTTTGAGATATTTTCCGGTTAAACTTTTTTCATCCTTTGCCACTTCTTCCGGTGTTCCGACTGACACAATTTTTCCTCCCTTTTCACCGCCTTCTGGACCAAGATCAATTAAGTAGTCCATACACTTCAACATATGAAGATTGTGCTCAATCACCAAAACCGAATTTCCCTTTTCTACTAACTTATTCAAAACCGCCAAAAGCATTTTGATGTCGTGATGATGCAAACCGGTAGTTGGTTCATCCAATAAATATAAAGTGCGTTTGCCAAGAGTCATCGATAATTCTTTGGCAATTTTTACTCGCTGCGCTTCACCGCCAGAAAGAGTGGTGGAAGATTGACCAACTTTCAAATAACCCAAACCAACTGATTGCAAAACTCTTAACTTATCAGTAATAAAATAATTATCACCAAACAAATCAATTGCTTCATCGATAGTCATATCCAAAACATCAGCAATACTTTTTCCTTTGTATTTTACTTGGAGGGTTTCTCGATTAAATCTTTTACCACGACAAACTTCGCACTCCACCATTACTGCCGGCAAGAAGTGCATCTCAATCATATTAAAACCAGCACCTTCACAAGCTTCACAACGACCGCCCGCGCGGTTAAAAGAAAATCTGCCAATTTCATATCCCCTCTCGCGTGATTCCGGTAAAGAAGCATAAAAATCCCTAATTGCCGTAAAGAAGCCAGCATAAGTGGCTGGATTGGAACGAGGAGAACGGCCAATCGGTGATTGATCAATAATTACTACTTTACTAATATATTCGGCTCCTTTTACTTCTTTAACATCTTCCAATTTATATTTGCCAGGACGATTTTTGATGTTGGTAATATTTTTGTACAGCACATCATACAACAAAGAAGATTTGCCGCTGCCAGAAACGCCACTAACCCCGACCAATCTTCCCAGAGGGATTTCTACTTTTACATTCTTTAAATTATTAGCACTCGCCCCAACAAACTTTAAAATGCCATTGGTTTTCTCCCTTCGCTTTTCTGGTAATTCAATTTTTTCTTCACCGGTTAAATATTTTATCGTTAAAGATTTTTCTAGAGCTTTTTTGTTTTTGGTGGGATTTAATAAATCTTTTGTCGGCGCTGCTGCCATTACTTCCCCACCATGAACGCCAGCCAAAGGACCAAGGTCAATCAAATAATCCGAGGCCTTGATTGTTCTTTCATCGTGTTCAACAATTACCACCGTGTTATTTTTATTTTTCAAAGTTAAAAGAGTTTCAATCAAACGATCAGTGTCGCGTTCATGCAAACCAATAGTTGGCTCATCCAAAACATAAAGCGTGCGAGATAATTGAGAACCGATCTGGGAAGACAATCTAATACGTTGCGCTTCCCCGCCAGACAAAGTTTCGGCCGGACGATCCAATGATAAATAACTCAAACCAACTTTGTTCAAAAATTCTAAACGATTTAAAATTTGACCAATCACATTTTCCGCAATTTTTAATTCTCGCTTGGTCATTTTTTGATAATACTTCCAAAAAAATTCATGCGCTTTATCCAAAGATAAATGACCCGCCTCAGCTAAATTTTTCCCAAAAATACGAACCGATAAAGATTCAGGACGCAATCTTTTTCCTTCACAGGCTAGGCAAACTTTTTCGGAAAAAAAGCCAATCGTTCCCAAACCAGCGCATTCCGGACAAGCACCATGCGGTGAATTAAAAGAAAATAATCTTGGTTCTACTTCCGGAAAAGCAAAATTGTCATTTGGACAAGTCCAATTCGAAGACAATAAAAATTCATTGTCTTGAAAATCGGCAATCACTAAACCCTTCGAATAACTAATAGCGTTTTCTACTGCTTCAAAAAGACGACTCTCATCAGATAACATTACTTTATCAATAATGATTTCAATATTATGTTTCTGATTGGCGGATAATTTTACCTGTTCACGCAAAGAATGAATCTTGCCATCAATTCTCGCTTCGGAATAACCGAGATTAAAATAATCATAAAGCAACTGATAACTCTCTCCCTTGCGATCACGAACTACTGGACTAAGAATGGTGACATATTCTTTTTTTAAATCCTTACCGCGAGTCAGAATAATATCAATCATTTCTTCCAAAGAAAGTTTTTCAATTTTCAGACCGCACTGCGGACAAAAAACTTCTCCCACGCGCGCATAAAGAACACGAAGATAATCGTGGATTTCGGTTAAAGTACCGACAGTTGAACGAGGGTTGTGCGACAAAGCTTTTTGATCAATCGAAATTGCCGGCGCCAAACCAATAATTTCATCTACTTCCGCTGGTTTCTTTTGACCAAGAAATTGGCGCATGTATGGCGATAATGACTCGACATATTGTCTCTGTCCTTCCGCAAAAATTGTATCAAAAGCTAAGGAGGATTTGCCGCTACCAGAAACACCAGTGATTACTGTTAAAGCATTGTGCGGAATCTCCACATTAATATTTTTTAAATTGTGCATCCGCGCCCCGCGGACGATTATCTTGTCTTCCATATTTTTATTTTTCACTATGGTCCAACATGTCTTCAATTTTCTTGATTACGGTTTTAGGAGTAATTTTATTTTTTTTGTTATAAGCTAATTGTTTTTCTCGACGACGACGTGATTCGGAAATTGCTTTTTCCATTGACTCGGTAACTTTGTCGGCATAAAGAATAATTCTCCCAGAAACATTACGAGCTGCTCGGCCCATGGTTTGCATCAACGAAGTTTGACTACGCAAAAATCCTTCACGATCAGCATCCAAAATTGCTACCAAAGTTACTTCCGGCAAATCCAAACCTTCTCTTAACAAGTTAACACCAATCAAAACATCAAACAGGCCTTCACGAAATTGCTTCAAAATTTCGGTACGTTCAAAAGTTTTTACATCTGAATGAAGATAGTTGGCCTTCAAACCATTTTTGTTCATGAAAGTACACAAGTCTTCAGCTTGAGCTTTGGTTAAAGTATTAACAATTGTTCTTTCATTTTTCTTGGCCAAATATTCTGCTTCTTTCATTACATCATTAATCTGGCTATAATTTGTTTCTTTATTAAACACCGGACGAATCTCAATTTCTGGATCAACCAAACCAGTTGGTCTAATTACTTGTTCAACTATTCGTGAAGAATTTTCATATTCATATTCCCCAGGAGTAGCTGAAGTAAAAATTGCCTGGCCGATCCTTTTGAGAAATTCTGTAAAGCGTAAAGGACGATTATCCAAAGCGGATGGTAAGCGCCAGCCATATTGAATTAAAGTTTTTTTGCGGGCTTGGTCACCATTAAACATCCCCCTGATTTGCGGAACAGAAATATGAGACTCATCAATAATTGTGAGAAAATCTGGTTTGTCATCTTTCCAAGGAAAATAAGCCAACAAAGAATCTGGCGCTTGGCCGGCTAACTTGCCGGTGAGATGACGGGAATAATTTTCGATGCCGTGACAGTAACCCAAGGAGCGTAACATTTCCATATCGTAACGAGTTCTTCTTTCCAAACGTTCTGCTTCCAAAAACAATCCGGCTTCTTTGTAGTATTTTAAACGGTCCATCAGCTCCGCTTCAATTTGCAAAACGGCCGCCTCAATTTGTGGCTGAGAAGACACAAAATGTTTTGGCGGAAAAATCATAATTTCCGGCAATGACTCTAAAATATTTTTTGTGGTGTTGTCGACTAAAGAAATATCTTCTACTTGCTGATCTTTTAATTCCAAGCGACAAACAAAATTTTCAGACTTCGGACGGATTTCAAAAACATCACCACGAACTCGAAACTCACCCCGTTCTACATCACCATTCACTCTTTCAAACTGCATTTTCACTAATTGACTAATTAGATCAGTCCGCGTAATTAATTGACCTTTTTCCAAACGCAAAGCAGATTCCAAATAATTAAAAGGGATACCTAAGTTATAAATACAAGAAACTGAGGCTACAATAATCACATCACTCCTGGTCATTAAAGAAGAAGTAGCAGCGTGTCGCAAACGATCTATTTCTTGATTAATCATCGCCTCTTTATCAATGTAGGTATCAGTAATTGGCAAATAAGCTTCTGGCTGATAATAATCGTAATAGGAAACAAAATAATGAACGGCATTATTCGGAAAAAAATTTTTGTATTCACGATAAAGCTGTGCCGCCAAAGCTTTGTTGGGAGCAATTACCAAGGTTGGACGATTAAATTTTTGAATCAAATTCGCGGCGGTAAAAGTTTTACCACTGCCAGTGACCCCGAGCAAAGTCTGAAATCTTTCACCAGCCTCCAAGCCAGCAAATAAACCGGAAATTGCTTCCGGTTGATCGCCTGATGGTTTGAATGGTGATTGTAGATCAAATAGTGGTTTCATAAAATAAATATTACCCTTAAATATAGAATAAATAAAGGATAAAAACAAAAAAATTGACAAATTAACAAAAAAAGACTAATTTTAGCTTAATACCTTAAAAATAAAACACAAAAAATGGAGAAAAAATTGTTTTTTTTAGTATTTTTGGCGCTTTGTTTAACAACATTAAGTGCTAATTCGCAAGTTAAAAAAATCGCTTTAACCTTTGATGCCGACTTAACTGAAGACATGGAAAATAGGTTAACTAACGGGGAAAGTTTCTATAACCCTGAAGTAATAGAAATACTTCAGACAGAAAAAATCCCTTGTACAGTTTTTTTAACTGCTCTCTGGGCAATTAACTACTCTGGTGTTGTTCACCAGATGGCCAACGACACTTTATTTGAATTTGGGAATCACACTTATTCCCATAAAATTTTTAAACAAACCCTTAATCAAAGAATTAAGGAAAAAGAGATTCAAAATAGCACGAGAATTCTCGAGTTATTAACCGAACAAAAAATAAAGCTATTCCGCTTTCCTGGTGGAATAAATTCAGAAAAAGACTCCCTACTAGTCGAAAGTTTTGGCCAAAAAGTCATTCGCTGGGATATTGCTAGTGGTGATGCTTTCGGCACAAATGAAGAAGCTATTTTTGAACAAGTCACCCAAAAAGCTTATGACGGCGCAATTGTCGTTCTTCATTTTGGTGGTCCCAAAAATGCTCCCAAAACAGCTCAGGCACTAAGGCAAATTATTCCCTATCTAAGAGAACAGGGATATAAATTTGTAAAAGTTTCTGAACTATAAAAAAAAAGAAAGCGCTTTCTGAGAAGAAGCGCTTTTATTTTTATTGAAGTTTTAATTCCCCGTTTTCGTGAAGGTAAACCGGGACATTGTCTTTGAGAACTTTGAGCGTGTTTTCTAAATCACCACGCAAACCATAACTTTCAATTACTCTTCGCTCCGGAAAAAATATTTTGTCGCTGCGATTAGTGACAATAATCGCCTTTTCCGGAATATCTTTCAGAAGCTCGCCGGCCATAATCCTATTTTCTGCTACTTTTTTTCTGACGGAAAAAATATTATTAGGATCAGCAAAAGAAACTTGATACAAACCAAGAAAAGCGAAAAGAATAATTGCCATTAATCTTAAATATTTTATTCTAAAAAATTTTACTCCTTTATCTACAGCAAGAGCAGCAAAAGGTAAAATAATCGCAAATAAAATTAACCAATAGCGCACATAAGAAGCTCCCAAACGATTCAAACTAAGAGTTCTCAAATCTTCAAAAAGCCAAGAGCCATAATAATTAAACAACCAAACAAAAACAAAAGCTGAAAGCCAAAAATATATTTTGGAAATTTTACTTTGGGTTTTCCATTTTTTGAGATAAATAAAAATCCCAACAACAGACAAAGAAGTAATTGCCGGAGAAATCAAAATAAAATAATGCCAAAGATTGCGAAAAGCTAATTTCGGATGAATACCAAAAGGAACCAAAGCTTGCTTAACTAATTTAACGAAAGTGTTGGATTGCTGAGTAAGTTCCGGCAATTTGTCATAACCAGAAATAAAGAAGCTGCCATAAATTTCCTTCTGCCACATCAATGAAGGAACCAG
>CAZCFX010000004.1:3395-20683 GCA_964498085.1 uncultured Gammaproteobacteria bacterium | reverse complement strand
CAGAAATAAAGAAGCTGCCATAAATTTCCTTCTGCCACATCAATGAAGGAACCAGTGCCGCCACTCCGCCGAGAGCAAAACCAATAAAATCAAAAGGACTAAGATCTTTTCTTTTGGCAATCAAGATAACTAAATACACAACTCCAAACCAAACAAATTCTGCCGGACGAATTGCCAAGGCTAGTCCAGCAAGAAATCCAGAAAAAATACTCATCCAGTACTGATTTTTTTTGGCGTAAACCAAAAGACTAACGCTTAATAAAAAGAGGGCGATAACCGGCACATTCGGCAAAAGAGATTCAAAGGAATAATAAAGCCACGGAGCACTAAATAATAAAAAGGAGGAAGAAAGGAGGGCAATTTTTTCACTAGCAAAAACTTTATGAATTAAAAAATAGAAAGCCCACACGCCAGCCAACATTAGAAATGGGGTGAAATAAATTATTGCCCCAACACCAAAAATCTTGGCCAGAAAAGCAAATAAAATAATTAGACCCAAAAAACTACCCGGCACCAAATCACCAGCAATATTGGTATTAAAACTGCGTGGATGAATTTGGTGATCAGCAACTAAATTTAAAATTTCCGGAATTGCCAAACGACCATTGGTGGCTAATTCTTGGGACCAAAAATAATTTGCTACTTCATCCGGCCAATCAAACTTCACCCCAATATCATTATTTACTTTGATCGGTGTGATTGCCGTGAATTGAAAAATCAAAAAAATCAAAGACAAAATACCAAGAACTAAAATTGGTTTTCGTAATTTAATTTTTGGAATAAGAAAAGTCTTCATCTCAATATTATATAATAAAAATCGCTAATTGGTAAACAAATCAGCGATTTTCTAGCGTTTCTAATTTTATAACTTACCGAATTCAAAATAATCATCAATCCGTAATTGTTTTACAAATTCTTCCATATGACTAACAATCACCACTGCTCCTTCGTAATTATTAATTGCTTCAGCAATCACTGGCAAGTGACGGAAATTAATATGATTGGTTGGTTCATCAAGAATCAAAATTCCTGGTTTCATTAAAACCAAACGAGCAAAAGAAACTAATCCTTTCTGCCCTTCAGAAAGTTCAGAAATTTTATTGCCCATCATTTCACCATTAATCAAAAAGCCAGCGGCAATTGAACGCATTTCTGGAACATCAATTCCGTCTGCCATGGAATTTTTTAAGGAATCAAAAACGGTTTCATTAAAATCAAGTGTGGCAAAATCCTGGCTATAATAACCAAGCTTCACGCCAGCAGTGATTTTTGTACCTTCTTTCCCTGCTGCCAAAGCGCGCAAAAAAGTGGATTTACCAATTCCGTTTGGACCAGAAACTAAAATATGATCGGTGCGACCAATTTTTTTGACAAAAGGCTTGTCGGTCGCTTCATGTTTTTTGATAATTTTCACCGTTTTAATTTCTGCTACTGCACCAGATAAATCTTCTTGCACTGGGATATTAAACTTTCTGATTGTTTTGTCTTCACGACGCACATCAACCATATCTTCTTCTAATTCTTCAGTTTCAGTTCTCATTTTTTTCGCCAGCTTTCTCATTTTCCCTCCCTTGTTGGCAAAAAAATTAACTTTCTCTTTGCGGTCTCTAATTAATTTTTCCAATTGAGCATTCTTGCGCTGTTCTCTTTCTACACGATTAGCAATTTCTTCAACTACGGAATAATAATCACCAACATACATTTCAGTTTGATGAGTAAAAACATCAAGATAAATAACTCCCTCCGTGAAACAATTCAAAAAATCAGCATCATGAGAAATAACCAAAACGGTTTTATCGTACATGATTAAAAATTGAATCAAATGATCAATCCCGGCAGCATCAAGATTATTGGTCGGTTCATCAAGCAATAAAATATCTGGAGTTTGAATTAAGGCATAAGCCAAAAGCAAACGAGCCTGTTGTCCGCCAGAAAGTTCACCAACAATACGATCAAGAGGAATTTCAAAATCAACCGCCTCCAAGGCTTTGCTAATCAAACTACGCAAAGCAGCTGGTACTGGCGAAAAAGCTTGCGCAAAATATTGTTCAACGGTTAAACCAAGTTCATCACGAGAAATCACCTGTTTAGCGGTACCGATTGTGGCACCGTTCTTGAGAGAAATCATGCCATTTTTTGGTTTTAGTTCCCCTTTAATCAAGCCAAAAATTGTACTCTTACCAGCACCGTTTTGTCCCATTAAGGTTATTTTTGCCCCCTGACGCAAAGAAAAACTCGCTTCTTTGAGAATCGGTTTTTTGTGGACGTATTCAAAATCTACTTCGTTAAAACGAAGAACTACTTCTTCAGCCATAAAATAATAATAAAAATTTATTGATTTCTCAGTTTAACAGAAAAACCTAAAAAAAGCAAAAAATCGCCTAAAAAGACGATATATTTGCTAAAATTTAAAATAATTATTTTATTTATTGGTTGTGGAGGTGGAAGCACTTGGTGCTAATTGGATTTTGATGGTTGAAGGAGTTTTTTGAGAATCATTGTTTGATTCAGGAGCATTCATTTGGCAACCACCTTTTCCCTGACCAGCCATTCCTTGTCCACCCATCATCGGACAATTACAATTATTATTCATCCCCCTGTTCATTCCCTGTCCGCCCATCATTGGACAAGAATTATTCATTTGACCAAATTGTTCATTGCCACCACGGAAATTGTGACCTCTTTTTTGATAGCCGCAACAAGAGCCAAAAATTGTGCCCATTAAAAAGATGACTAAAATACCGGCGACCAACAAACCAGTCCTTGCCCATTTTTTGTGGCATAAGCACTTGCCGTTAGCACAGCAAGAATCTTTTGTGTTTTCTTCCATATAATTTTTATAATTAAAGGCCAAGCGGCCATTCACTGCTAATACGCAGAAGAATTGGAAAAAATTTGGCGGTTGACATCTTATTCAATTTTGCTAAAATGTTAAGGTCGTTAAAAAATTGAATGTTTTTTTTGATGCCAAAAGTTTAAAACTAAATAATTCCCGGGTAGCGCAGCGGTAGCGCAGTTGACTGTGAACACAAAAACAAACGCAGCTTCCTCAAGTAATTGAGGTCGAAAACGAGGTGAATTGACTGGAAGCCTAACACGAAAGTTAAGGTAATCAGCAGCCAAGCCCTGAAATTTCAGGGAAGGTTCAGAGACTATCCCGCAAGGGAGTAGGATTGTCTAATGGACAATTCGAAGCGCCTCGCATCCGTCCAAGACGGATGATGATATAGTCCACCCCTTTAGGAAACTATTGGATAAGTGTAATCAATTGGTCGTGGGTTCGAATCCCACCCCGGGAGCCAAATAAAAAAACAGGTTTTATAGACCTGTTTTTTGTTTATAGTTGAGATAAAAAATCCAATATATTATAATTAAATAGTACTAAATTTTCATTTTTAAATATGTTTCTATTTTTTGTGATTCTGGTCGCTTCCCTATTTTTGGTAATCAAAAGCGCAAACTTCGCTATCAAATATTCTTCCAACCTCTCCGAGGTTTTAAATTTACCAAAGCACGTTATCGGCTTTGTGCTTGTTGCTGTTATTTCAGTTCTCCCAGAAGGATTTATTTCCGTAACTTCCGCTTTGGAAAAAATTCCTTCTTTTGGTTTGGGAACTTTATTCGGTTCAAATATCGCCGACATGACCCTGGTGGTTTCTTTGGTAATATTTTTCTCCAGAAAAAAAATAAAAATTGAAAGTCATTTTATAAAAAATAAATTCTTTTATCTCGGTGCTATTTCCGTTCCTATTATTCTCGGCCTAAATGGTTTTTATTCTCGCCTGGAAGGAGTTTTATTAATTCTTGCTGGCTTAACTTTTTATTATATAATTTTGAGAAAAAATATTCATTCCGCCAAAATTGATAGAGAAAAATTTAAAATAAGACATGTTGTTTTTTTGATTCTCAGTATTGGTGGCTTAATTTTTGGCTCAAACTTAACTGTCAAATACGGAGTTTATTTGGCACAAGGACTAAGTATTAATCCGGTGTTAATTGGTATGTTAATTGTCGGCCTGGGCACAACTTTGCCGGAATTAATTTTCTCGATCAAAGCAGCTAAAAAAAATTGCCACGATTTAGCTTTGGGTGATATCTTGGGAACGGTTATTGCTGATGCAACAATCATTGTCGGTATTATGGCCTTGATTCATCCCTTCTCTTTCAACATGCGCTTGATTTATGTTACCGGACTTTTTATGTTCGCCGGAATGTTGTTGCTATTCCATTTTATGAAATCTGATCGCGCTGTTAGTAAAAAAGAAGGCTTTTTACTACTGGCTTTTTATTTTGTTTTTGTCTTAACCGAATTTTTTATTAATCGTTAAAATTGACAAAAAAGCCCAAAAAATAGATAATATTATTGATTTTAAATTAAATAAATAAAATTTAATTTTATGAAATTATTAAAAGAGTTTAAAGAATTTGCTGTCAAAGGAAACGTTGTTGATTTGGCAGTAGCGGTGGTTATTGGCGGTGCTTTTGGAAAAATTGTCAGTTCCTTGGTTGCCGATATTGTAATGCCTTTAATTAGTTTACTAATTGGCGGAATTAATTTTAGCGATCTAAAAATAAAATTAACTAATTTGACCTCAATTAATATTGGTAATTTTATTCAAACCGTCATTGATTTTCTGATTATCGCTTTTTCTATTTTCATGGTTATCAAAATTATTACTCAAGCAAAAAAGAAAATTAGTATTCTAGAAAAAAAAGATGAGAAACCAGCTGAACCCGAACCAGAACCTGAACCAAGTCCAGAAGTAGTTCTTCTGACCGAAATTAGAGATGCTTTAAAAAAATAATTTTAAAAATATGGAAAAATCAAACAAGCTAGTATTTTTTGGTTTGATAATCGGCCTGAGTTTAATTCTCTCTGCCGGCTTGGTAGCCAAAACTTTTCTTGATGTTAAAAATTTAGAAAATGTCATTTCGGTTTCCGGCTCAGCAAAACAAAAAGTGAGTTCTGATTCTGCTCGCTGGACTGGTAACTTTTCCCGCATTGCCGCCAGAGATAATTTGAAAGATGGTTATAGTCAAATGAAGAATGATGAAAAAACTGTCGGCGATTTTTTAATCGCTCAAGGCTTCCAAAATTCTTTTGAGATTTCCCCGGTCTTCATGAATGAAATTTATAAATCAGATCCTAACTCTCCAAGAGAATATAATCTCATTCAAAATATTGAAATCAAATCAAACGACGTCAACAAAATAAAAGAGTTGGCAAAAAATAGTGATCAACTTGCCAGTCAAGGAATTATTTTTTCCGCCAATCCAGTTGAATACTATTATTCAAAATTACCAGAACTAAGAATCTCCCTTTTACCAGAAGCGATTAAGGATGCCAAACAAAGAGCGGAAATGATTTCTTCTAGCAGTGGCAAATCGGTTGATTCCGTTAAATCAGTAACTATGGGTGTTGTTCAAGTAATGCCGGTGGGTGCTGTGGAAGTTTCTGATTACGGTTCTTATGACACTTCCGGTATTGAAAAAGAAGTAATGATTACCGTTAAGACAGTTTTTAGTTTAAAATAAAACATCATTCAAACAAAAAATAAACCTCAAACTGCTAATGCAATTTGAGGTTTTTTGTTTTTTTAATTTAGTACACCAGTGCCGTGACAATATTTACATAAACACGAACCAAAGCACGCCGGACATTTTGATGGTGGAACAGTACCGATAGTTCCCTTTCCTTCACAAATATGGCAAACACCAGTGCCATAGCAACAATTACAAATTGTTTGTTTTGGAGTGTTGTCATATTGATATTGGAGAACTGCCGGATCCCAGTTTGGTGCTGGTAAATAATTATTATTAACCGGCTGCTGTGTTTGATTAGCTTGTTGTGCTCTAGGTGCCTCTTTCTTATTTAATCGAGGATCATTGGCGGAGCCGCCCAAATAAAACAATTCGATATCATCACCCTGCTCCAAAAACAACTCGGTATCTGTAACCAAAAAACTATAAATAAAAGTTTCTCCACCACTCTTTTCGTCAAAATTTAAAGTTAAATCTGATTTCGAGATTTCATATTCTCCAAAGAGATTAGTTTGCTCGTCAGTTATCAAATTAATTGTTGACAAAATAAATTCTCCGTCATTTGAGAAGTTGATAATTTGCATAGTGTTTTCTTCTTTCTCTACCCAAACATCTTTTACTAATAATTCGCGATCAAGTTCTTCAGTATCAAACTCAACATCTAGCGGCGGGGTTTCAGTAGCGGTTTCGGTCATAGACTCCAATGATGGTCGCTGGCAACCACAAAAAATAACGACTACTACTAAAATAAAAAAACTGATTTTTACAGTTTTTTTCCTGACAAAATAAGAAATTAATTTCATTTTTCTCCTTTTTTATTATGTTATTAACTTTTTAATGAATATTAAAACATTCTAATACTTTTCCCGTTTTTGTCAAATAAAATAAAAAAGAGTCCCAATTTAGAACTCTTTCTGTTTTTTTGCTTTTTTTGTTTAATTTTTATTGGTTTCTGTATTATTTTTAGTTTTTTTCTTATCGAAAAAATCAAAAATCGCCATTAAGACAATCATGATAAGCACACCTGCTAGCACAGAAACGAAAATCGAAATAAAAATATCTTCACCTGTTCTATCCGGCAAAATAAAAAATAATGTTCCTCCGATAATTACTCCGAAAATAATACTAATTTGGTCTTTCCGTTTTAATCTTCCAAAAAGAACAAAAGCTTTTTTTACTTTTTTAACCATTTTAATTTTTCTCCTTTTTTATTTAATTATTGTTAAAAATACTATTGCCCCCAATATAACATATTTTATTATTGATGTCAACACCATCCGGTTTTTTGTTTAATTTGCTGAAAATTGATACAATATCAGCAATAACCAATAATAAATATGGAAACAAAAAACGATTTTGAGGGCTTATCCGAACAAGAAGCCGCAAAAATCCTAGAAACTGAAGGTTTTAACGAAATTCCCTCCCAAAAGAAGAAACACTGCTTTTCTTTGCTGTTCAAAATTATTACTGAACCAATATTGTTATTACTATTGAGTGCCGATGCTATTTATTTCTTTTTGGGCGAAACCGCTGATGCTCTAATGTTGTTGTTTGCGGTTTTTATGGTGGTGGCAATTACTTATTATCAAGAAAGAAAGACCGAAAAAACTTTGGAAGCCCTAAAAATCCTTTCCACGCCAAAGGCTTTAGTGATCAGGGGCGGAAAACAGATTATCATTAATAGCAAAGAGTTGGCAAAAAACGACATCATAATTATTCGCGAGGGTGATTACGTACCAGCCGATGCGATTATTTTGTCTGGCGAAAATTTATCTGCCGATGAATCATTATTAACCGGTGAAGCAATTTCGGTGAGAAAAATAGTTTGGGACGGAAAAGAAAAAAACCAGAAACCAGGCGGCGATGATTTGCCCTTTATTTATTCGGGTACCCTCATAACTAGCGGACACGGAATTGCGAGAGTTACCTTGACTGGCGTGAATACTGAAATCGGAAAAATTGGCAAGAGTTTGGATAATATCAAAAAAGAAGACACTCTTCTCAACAAAGAAGTAAAAAAAATTGTCCGCTGCGTCGCAATTATCAGTATTTCTCTTTGTCTTTTGGTGGTGTTGTTTTATTTTTTGGTTAAAGGAGATTTGATTTCCGGACTACTGGCGGGAATTACTTTAAGTATGGCCATTCTTCCGGAAGAATTTCCGGTTATACTTTTGGTTTTCTTAACCTTGGGAGCCTGGAGAATTTCCAAAAGAAAAGTACTAACCCGCAATTCTGCCGCCATTGAAACTTTGGGTGCGGCAACAGTTTTGTGTACAGATAAAACTGGCACCATCACTCTCAACAAAACCGAGCTAAATGTTCTTTTTTGTGAAGATTCTTTTTATGAAGTTAGCGATTTCGCTTCGACTGAGTTGCCAGAAAAATTCGCTAAACTTTTGGAGTGTGGTATTTTGGCGAGCCAAAAAGATGCCTACGACCCGATTGATAAAGAATTGAGGAAAATGGGTGATTTATATTTACCGGCTTTAAAAGAAAAACATTCAGACTACAAAATAATTAAAGAATATCCCCTTTCCAAAAAACTTCTTGCCCTTTCTTATGCTTGGCGCGTAAAAGAAAAAAATGAAATAATCATTTCTTCCAAAGGAGCTCCGGAAGCAATTCTTTCTCTTTGCCGAGCCAGCAAAGAAAAAGAAAAAGAAGTTTTGAAACAAGTAGAAGAATTAACCAAAAAAGGTTTGCGTGTTTTGGGAGTAGCGGAAGCTGAATTTGACGACGACCAATTACCAAGCGAACAAAATAATTTTACTTTTAAGTTTGTTGGTCTCCTTGGTTTTATTGATCCAATTCGCTCTGGTATTAGTGAGGCCGTTCGCCAAGCCTATCAAGCAAAAATCAGAGTAATCATGATTACCGGTGACTATCCGGAAACCGCAAAATTTATTGCTAAAAAAATTGGTATTAATAATCCAGAAAAATATTTAACTGGAGAAGATTTGGACAAACTTAGCCATTTGGAATTGTGCGAAAAAATAAAAGAGATTAACGTTTTTGCGAGAGTGGTACCAGAACAAAAACTTTTAATCGTGGATGCCCTAAAAGCTAATGGCGAAGTGGTAGCGATGACTGGTGATGGCGTTAATGATGCCCCAGCTTTAAAAGCTTCTCACATCGGTGTGGCAATGGGTGAACGCGGCACCGATGTTGCGCGTGAAGCTTCTTCTTTAATTTTATTGAATGATGATTTTTCTTCGATCGTTTCCGCGGTCGCTCTGGGTAGAAGAATTTATAGTAATCTTAAAAGAGCAATGGGTTATATTTTGGCTGTTCACGTACCAATTGCCGGGATGTCTATTCTTCCCTTGTTCTTTGGTTTTCCGGTAGTTCTTTTCCCTGCTCATGTTGCCTTTTTGGAATTAATTATTGATCCAGCCTGCTCAACAGTTTTTGAAGCCGAGAAACCAGATAAAAATATTATGAAAAAACCGCCCAGAGGTCTTGATCAAAAAATATTTAACACCAGAACCGTAATTATTAATTTGTTGCAAGGAGTAATTATTTTATTAGGAATTTTCTTTTTGTTTTACCAAGCAATAAATTCCGGACGCAGCGAAAATGAAGCTCGCTCTTTTGCTTTCGCTTCCCTGGTTATTTCTAATTTATTTTTGATTGCGATTAACCTTTCTTGGAAAAAAAATATTTTTCAAATTTTACGTTCAGCCAATAAAGTATTTTATTATGTTTTGATTGGCGCAGTTCTCTGTTTGGCAGCAGTCTTGTATCTACCATTCTTAAATAACTTATTCAAACTTGCTCCTTTGGGATTGGTTGATTTGGCTTTAATCTTATTAATCTCCGCCCTAAGTGTTTCTTGGTTTGAAATTTTTAAATTATTTAGAAAAAAATCAGCTTAAAAATATGCGCAACTATAAATTTTTATTCATCCTTGCGGGCTTATTTTTTTTACTAACCGCAAATAACGCCCAAGCCGCCAGCAATTTATCCGGCAGAATTTTATTGCAAGTACAGGACCGCGGACAAGCTTGGTATGTTTCACCAGCCAATAGCCAACGTTATGAAATCAATTCCAGCAACGAAAGTTTTCGCAATTTAATCAAACTTGGTCTGGGTATTTCCAACAAAGATTTTCTCGCTATTCAAAAATCTGCTCCGAGTAGATTATTGGGTAGAGTTTTGATTAAAGTTGAAGACAAAGGACAAGCATATTATCTCAACCCTCTGGATAAAAAATTATACCCACTTCAACAAGCCAGTGACTTGGCAAATTTGATTAAAAAATTAGGTTTAGGAATTACTAATAATAATTTGGCAAAAATAAAAATTGCCACCGCACCGAAAGTTTCTTCCGTGGTAAATAACGGACAAAAAACTATTACTTATTATTGGACTTATAAAAATAAAAGATATTCTCTAACCGAAAATCTAAGCTCAGCCTTGTATCAGCAATATGCGACCTCTCCAAAGGTTTATACCTACTCAGAAAAAAATCCACCGTCAAATCCACGGGAAAATTACTATGCCATGCTTATCTCGGAAAAAAGCAACGATCAAACAGTGGACAAATTATTAGTGGACTTAAAAACAATCGCCGACGTGGAAGGATTTCAAGGAGATGAATTGGTAGAATTTGTTTTGTCTTTTGTTCAATACATTCCTTACGACGAAATAAAACTAACCACTAATGACCGATTAGTTAACTACCCTTTTGAAACTCTCTATAAACAATCCGGGGTTTGCTCTGACAAAAGTTTTCTCGCCACTCTCTTGCTGCGCAAATTAGGTTACGGTGCAATTCTTTTTGATTTGCCAGACGCCAATCATGCCGCGATTGGCATTCAGTGTCCGGTTACTGATTCAACTTATGGTTCCGGTTATTGCTATGTGGAAACCACTAATTATTTTCCGATTGGCGTAATCCCGCAATCATTAAACTCTGGAATTGCCAACAAAAAAAGCGAGATTGAAGAAGTGTTCAAAACAGATAATTTGGGTAAAGTGGAGTACTACCAAAAAACTACCGGCAAAACTTATTATGGCATGAGTAAAACCAAGGCGGCAGTAAACGAAATTAAAAATCTCAAAAATACTATTGATCAAAGTGCTGAAGAATTAGTTTCCTTCAAAAACGAAATTACTAGTGCCAAAACAAATTTGAGTAATTTAAAATCTCAACTGGATGCTTATCAAACAGCTGGTGACTGGCAAGGTTATAATAATTTTGTGCCAATTTACAATGCCGAAGTGATCAAATACAATCAAAAAATAGATGATTACCAAAAACGTTTGGACCTCTATAATTCTAACGTTGATCAATACAATCAAGCGCAAAAAAATTTATTTCAAAGTTAATCCTTTTTTATGATTAAAAAACCATCCGCCTGGGAAAAAGAATATCAAAAACCACTTTTGGTCAGTAAAAAAGAAGGGCCACAGAATTTTATTGTCCAATTTTTGAAATACCTCAAAAAAGAAAAGCATTTCCCAATTAACGACCTAAAAGTCTTGGATTTGGGCTGTGGAACGGGCCGTAATAGCAATTATTTGGCTGAGAGGGGCAATTTAGTGTTTGGCCTGGATTTAGCCGCTAATGCCCTAAAATTGGCCTCTGAGAGAGCGAAAAAGGCTGGTTTGGAGGAACAGGTGAAGTATTCCCAGCAAAGTATTGGCACCAAGCTCCCTTTTGAGGATAATTACTTTGATTTAATCTTAGATATCACCGCCTCTAACGCCTTGAAAAGCAGCGAACGCGAGGTTTATTTAAAAGAAAGCAGCCGAGTCTTGAAGCCTGGCGGCTTTATGATTTTGCGAACGCTTTGTAAAGATGGTGACCAAAACGCCAAAAAATTATTACAAACCAGCCCGGGTGGCGAATTGGATACTTATTACTTAAAAGACTTGGGAATCACCGAAAGAGTTTTTAGTGAAATTGATTTAAAAAATTTATACGGCCGTTATTTTTATTTTGATAAACTAGTTAAGGATTTTGGTTATCCGCAAATTAAGGGTGTCACCTATAAGCGCAAATATTGGTTAGCAATCATAACTAAAAAATAACTATTTTTTGCTTCGCAAATAATTAAACGCCAGCTGATTAATATTTTTTAAGAGGCTTAGGCGTTTTTTGTTTTCCAAAGAAGCAAAAGATGAAATCGGAAAATTAATCATTGAAACAATTGCCAAAGTTCTTTTCTGAGTTTTGATAATTATAAAGTCACTCACACTATCCAGGCGTCGACCAACTTTGTGGTAATACTTTCGACCAGTCAAAAAACTAGCGCTATCATCGGCTGGTGCTTTGGCTAGCGCCTGCAAAAGAAACTCGTTTTCATTGATTGCCTTGGCTAGAGAAATTATTTCTTGAGGACTAGTGAGAGAAAATTTTTTATCGGTTGCTTTTGGCAAAGAAACAAAAATTGTATTTTTTAATTTTATTTTTTTAAGATAGGCGAGAAATTTTCTTTCCCCTAAAATTCTTAGCAAAACATTTTGCGCGGTGTTGTCGCTATCTTTCAAAAGAAGGCTTAATAGTTTGCCGATTTCCAGAGTGGCAGGACGAGTTTTCTTTAGATTCCCTGCTCCGGCAAAATAATCCTGTTCTAAAATTTCTACTTTTTCTTTGAGATCTTTTTTGGAATCAAAAACCGCCAGAGCCAAAGGAAGTTTGATTAAGCTGGCGGCAGGAAAAAATTTTTGCGTATTAAAAGAGAGACAATTTTTCTTGTCTTCCAATTCACAAGCTGATAAAGCAATTTGACAGCTATTTTTTCGACTAAAATCCTCTAATTTTTTTCTAATTTCCTGATATTGCATAAGTTAATTATAGTTGATACAATGAAATGTTTCAAACAATAGAACCTTAAAAACCAATATATATGATAGATCAAGAATTGTTGTCTGCAGAATTAGATTTTGTTGGCAAAACCAAAAAAATCGCTTGGTTTAATCGCGATTTAGTAAAAGATGATTTTCTCCTGGACCTTTTAGGGAAAATCCAGCAAAAAAGAAAAGAACTAGGAAAACCAGAAACCACCATTAGAAATATTCTTTATTCAATTTTCCCAGCCAGCGAGTTTCTTTTTGATTCTAGTGGTGAGGATTCTCGTGAAGTTTTTCAAGATTATTTTTGCTGGAAAAGTTTTGCTGGTCTTTGTGGAAAAGATTTAATTGAATTGGCAGTTAATGGCACCCAAGGAAATATTCCTCAAAGAGCAGCCGTAATTATCGACACAATTGCTAATCAAAATTTTCCTGAAGAAGAAATCAAAATTATTGAACTGGGTTGCTCAGGTGGCGCCTTGGGAATGGTTTTTGAAAATTATCAAAATTTATTTAATCCAGATTGTTGCCAAGATTATTTTTGGCTCAAAAAAATTCCGGAAAACAAAAAGCATGTTTTCTCTTATGAAGGATATGATTTGAACATTCCTCAAAAAAATTATGCACCATTTTTTCTTTGGGACCTTGAACAAAGAAAGAAAACAAAAAAATTTTTGGATGATTTTGAGCTCCAAGGAAAAATTCACCAAAAGAATTTGGATGAATTTATTAAGCAAGCCAAGACAATCAAAAAAAACACAATAATCCTGACCTCTTATTTACTTTATCAATTAAGCAAACCAGAAAAAATTTGTGAACAAATTATTGAATTAATAATTAAAAATAACAATGTCTTCTGGATTGACCTTTCTCGAAAAGAAAAAAAACTTGATTTCCTTTTGACTGGCCAAGAAAGAATAAATTATCTTTCTTTTAACGGAACAACACTTTATCAAGCAATTAATTCTTCCGACGATTGGGCTGACTGGATTAGAGTTTAAAAAAACAAAAAAGCACCTTCTTTAATAATTAGGTGCTTTTATTTTTGCGTAATTTAGACAATCAACATTTTTTGAATTCTTTTTTTTCGTCGCCATTCCACCAAGCCAATTCCGCCGCAAAGCCAAGCTAAACCAAGAAAATAACCACCAGCAACATCAGTAAAAAAATGAACTCCCAAATAAATTCGAGAAAAACCAATAGCCAAAATTAACAAGATTCCGAGAACTAAAATTAAATTTTTCTGCGAACGTTTTTTGGTCTGGCGCCAGAGATAATAAAAAATAAAACCATAAAGTACGACCGCCAAGGTGGAGTGAGCACTAGGAAAAGAATAAGAGCTTTCCAAATAAACTGGTTCAACTGGTCTCAGGCGACGAATTAAAAATTTTCCTAAAAAATTAGTGAGCATGCCCCCGGTTAAAGAAACCAAAAATGGGAAAACATAATTTTTCTTTTTTTTCAAAAATAAAAAAGCAACAAAAACAACGCTAAGACTAATTGCAAACCAGGAAGAAGCCAGATTAGTAATCAGAAGAAAGAAATGAACCAAACCAGTAGTTCTCGCCGAAATCATTGAGGAGTGCAGATAGTGATCAAATCTAATCAAGTCTTCTAAAATCACTAGACTGCCAATAGCCGCCCCAAAAAAGAAGAATAAAAAAATAAAAGCGATGATTAAGGTCGCCAAAACCAAAGCAAAAAGATTATCTCGCAATAATCTTTTCTTAAAAAAATAATAGGAAAGTTTTTTCATACTTTAGTAATCTCTCAATTTTTCTAAGCCCTTCAGTTTTCTGATTTTTTCCAAGGCTTTGGATTCAATCTGACGAATACGTTCACGAGTAACTTCAAATTCTTGTCCCACTTCTTCCAAAGTGTGAGCGACGCCATCAATCAAACCAAAACGCATTTCGAGAATTTTTTGTTCACGTGGTGAAAGTTGAGCGACGATATTTTTGACGTAATCACGAAGCAATTGCAAAGCAGCCGCACGATCCGGAGTAACATTTTTGACGTCTTCGATAAAATCTTCCAAAGTAGAATCTTCTTCGTCATCACCAATAGTGGTTTCCAGAGAAATGGTGTCTTGAGAAATTTTGATGATGTAGCGAATTTTTTCCAAATCTTCTCCCATTTCCGCAGCAATTTCTTCCGGTAAAGGTTCACGGCTTAATTCTTGAATCAAAGTACGTTGAATCTGTTGGAACTTGTTGATTGTTTCCACCATGTGAACCGGAATACGAATCGTGCGGGATTGATCAGCTAAAGCACGAGTAATGGCTTGGCGAATCCACCAAGTCGCATAAGTAGAAAATTTGTAACCTTTGCGATATTCAAATTTTTCTACTGCTCTAAACAAACCGATATTCCCTTCTTGAATTAAATCTAATAAACTCAAACCTTTGGCGCCGGCAAATTTTTTGGCAATAGAAACCACCAAACGAAGATTGGCTTCGATGATGCGATTCTCAGCCTCCTTGTCGCCTTTCTCTTTTCTTTTGGCTAATTCAACTTCTTCTTCGCCGGACAACAAAGGAACTTTACCAATTTCTTTCAAATACATTTGAATTGAATCGGCGGAAAGTTTGGAGAGGTCGATTGATAATTGAGCCTTTCTTTCTTTTTCATTACGAGCAATAGTTTCGGTTCCTCCCAAAATATTACCAGTATCTTCAATTATTCTTACCCCATTTTTTTGCAGCTCGCCAAGAAAAACATCGTATTCATAAACGTAATCTTCCACCTCCGGAAAAGCATAAAGTAATTCAGTTTCCATAACAAAACCGCGCACTCTTCCCTTTTCTAATAATTTTTGCAACTTTTCTTCGGAAGGATAATTTATTTCTCTTTTTACTTCGGGAGCTTTTGGTTTTTTTGGCAAAGCTTTTGGCTCGGCCGCTGCTTTGGCCGGTTTTTTGACGGCAACTTTAAGTACCGGCTTTTTGGCCGGCTTTGCAGATGGTTTTTTATTTGGAGAGACTTTTGCTTTGACTGGTTTTTTCATTATTTTTTTCACGGGTTTTACTGATTTTTTTGCGGGCTCGCCTCGCTTCGCGGTCGAAGCGGGAACTTTTTTGACGGAAATCTTTTTCACTGCTTTCTTCGCAACCTTAACGACGGCCTTTTTTGTTACTTTTGTTGGCTTGGACACCTTTTTGGCCGCCTTTAAAATAGGCTCGCCTAGCTTTAGCTTGGGCGAAGCAAGCTTTTTGGCTTTTGGCGGTGTCGGTTTGCCTTTTTTGACAGAGGCTGTTTTCTTGGCTTTTAAGGAAGAAGCTTTTTGTTTTTTTAACGCCATATATTGATTATTTATTTGCAAATTAAATCAACTGGACTGTTAATTGACAGAGGTACTGACTTCTCGTAAACGATCCGTAAAATCTTTAAAATCGTTCATTAATTGTTGAACCAGCTCGGTTTTACCATTTTTTTCCGCTTCTAATAATTCACGCTGGATACTCTTGATACGCTCCTGATAATAATATTTTTTTAATTCAACGATGCTTTTAACAATTTCACTTTTGATTTCTGTCTCGCCAAGTGAATAAAAATCTTTCTCACCCAGAAGAACTAGCAAATCAAGGAGTTTTTCTTGTTCTTCGCCTTGAGAAACTAAAAAATTACGAAAATCTTCGTAATTAAAACTTTCGTTTTTATTATAATAGATTATCAGGTCCTTGTAAAATGAAATTTTTTCGTTACCTTTAATAAATTCGGGTTCTAGCTTGCTACTTAAATAAGAAATCAGATTTGGTACCCGCAAAGCTAAAGCCAAGATCAGTTCACTCATCAATTCTTGGCGATCAAGTGCCTCGGCAACTATTTTTTCAGGAAGATTTGTATTTTTTTGACTACTGGTTTCTGGATTATTGTTTTTCCTTAATTCTTCACGAAGTGATTGTTCGGGAACATTAATTATTTCGGCAACTTTTTTCAACCAAAAATTAACTTCGATGGTGCTGGAAAAATTGGCAATCATTTTGAGAGCTTTTTTGGCAATTTCTTTGCTGCCAACCGCAGTTCTGGCATCGTGTTCAAAACTTAGCTTGTCCAAATAGTATTCCATCATCGGTCGAGCATTTCTGACAGCTTCACGCCATTCTTCTGGATTCTTTTTTAAACATTCAGCAGCGTCTTTGCCGTCCTGCAAAACAATTACACTGATATTGAAATCCAAAGCCATTGCTTCTTTGATTCCTCGATCGGCAGCCATTTGGCCGGCAGCATCCATATCAAAAGCTAAAGCAAGGTTGTTGGTATATCTTTTGATAATTGTTAGTTGTTCAGAAGTTAAGGCAGTGCCCGAAGAAGCAATTACATTTTTGAAGCCATATTGGTGAGCCATAATGGCATCCATTTGTCCTTCCACCACAATTGCTAAATCTTCATTTTTAATCACAGACTTAGCTTTATCGAGACCAAAAACTACTCGACTCTTGTCGTACAATTCTGTTTGTGGACTATTAATATATTTACCGCCGACATTTTCATTTTTTTCTATTTTTGGATTTACGCGCGCAGTAAAAGCAATCACATTGCTATTGATGTCGGTGATTGGAAAAATAATTCGATCACGAAAACGATTATAATAACGATTTACTCCCTCTTTGCGGACTGAGAGACCAGCAGAAAAAATTTCTTGATCGTTAAAATGAATATTTTCATTTTTTGGTAATTCTTTGAGGCGCAAAATTAAATTATCCCAACTATCCGGTGCATAACCAATTCGCCATTCTTTGATTGTTTCTTCACTTAAACCGCGTTCTTGTAGATAATCTCGAAAAAATTTGGCGGCCTCACTTTCTAAATGTTTTTCAAAATAACGAGTAGCAAATTCCAAAATATCTAACAGGCGATTGCGTTTGGAAAAATCTTTTTTCTCGAAAGAGGCGAGCGTGACACCAGCTTTTGGCGCCAAGAGGCGCATTGCTTCGACAAAACTAATT
>CAZCFX010000004.1:0-3295 GCA_964498085.1 uncultured Gammaproteobacteria bacterium | reverse complement strand
GAGCGTGACACCAGCTTTTGGCGCCAAGAGGCGCATTGCTTCGACAAAACTAATTCCCTCCATTTCTTGGACAAAAGAAAAAACATCACCTCCCTTACCACAACCAAAACAGTGCCAGATGTTCTTTTCTGGTGAGATAACAAAAGACGGACTCTTTTCCCGGTGAAAGGGGCAAAGGGCCTGAAAATTAGCGCCGACGGCCTTAACTTGGATGTAGGAGCGGATTACTTCTACGATATCCAAACGGCTTTTGATTTCGTCTGATTGGCTCATATTATTGAAACATCTTACTACCCCTGAGAATAATTCGCAATAACCAGGGATTTGAGGCGAGAAACCTCTCTTTCTACCGCTTCTCCTTCATATTCAGCACTGTGACGAACACTACTTTGACCTGATTTTTTTTGATCAAGGTGCAGATTAAAAACAACAATATCCTCTCCGCCATCGATTCTTTTTTCGAGATAAAGATGGAAGCGAGGATAAAAATCTCGAGATAAACGATAGGTAAAACTTTCTTGACCACTTTCATGATCAACAATTCTGGCATAACCACAAAAACGTTGAACAAACATTTCCGGATTAACTGATAAATATTTTTGTTTAACCTCAAACTTCATTTTGTTTTTTGAAAATAATAAATCGAGAAAAAAGATAATTTCCACCACCCAAAAGCAAATTAACAATTAGTTGGGAAAATATATACCAAACATCCCAGCGATTAACCAAAAGATGCATCAAAAAACCATTCAGATTCAAATTAAGAAAGCCAACTGCAAAATACATCGCCATTTGGCGCACTACGCGGCGATTGCTACGATTACGAAAAGTCCAGGTTTTTTGGAGAAAAAAAGAAATAGCAAAACAAAGAATAAAAGAAATTGTCGTTGCCTGCACAATTTCCAAGTGAACAATATCGTAAAAAATAAAAAGCAAAATCAAATCCAAACCACCACTAACACAGCCGGATAAATAAAATTTGGCGATGGAACGATGACGATGAAAAAACCTCATCAAACCAGGCATATACATCCAAGCAAAATGTTTTATTCTGAAATATAAATTATCGATTGATCTCATAAGAGTTAAAAATCCAGTTAACTAGCTTCTTGGTTTCCGAGAAGCGCGCTGTCTTGCTTGGCGCTCCCAAAACTACTGAAATAATCTCCTTGCCATCTTCATTTTTGAATTGCCCAACAAAACAATATCCAGCAGATTCGGTGTAGCCGGTCTTCCCTCCTAAAACAAAAATTTTTGACCATTCATCTGATAAAAGTTCGTCCGTATTAACTAACTTCTTTTCTCGATCTTCCAAAGTTTTAAAATTATAGGTTTTGGTGGTCACTGCCTTTTTTAGTTCTGGTTGACGAAGAGCTTCGCGGGCCAAACGAGCAACATCACGGGCACTAGCTCGATTGCGGTCGCTAAGACCGGTTGGTTCGACAAAGGAAGCACTAAACATGCCAATTGTCTTGGCTTTGGCGTTCATCAAATCAACAAATTCCTCATCACTCAAACCAGTGGAATGAACCAAGGCTAGAGTGGCACCATTGTCAGAAGAAACTAAACTTGTGTAAAAAAGATCGCGAATTTTGAGGGTGTCACCAAGAAATAGATTGTTTTTTCCACCACCAATCGAGTCTCCGGCTTTGATTCGGTAAGTACTTTCCCAACCAGGATTGTAATCAAGAAATACCAAAGCGGTCATTAATTTGGAAATACTAGCAATCGCTTGAGGCTCTTCGGCCTTTTTGCCCCACAAAAAAACATTAGGTTCAGCGGCGAGAACGGCAGAGTTTCTGGCTAATAATTCTGGATCAGGAATTCCGGCATGTCGGACAAAGATTGGAGTATCAACAGTTCTTGGCAGATAGGCCCGCCCGACATGAGATTCGCAAGAAATTATTGGTGGACAAAAATAAATCGGATTAAAAAAATCAAAACGGGAAAACAAAAAAGACAGAAATAAATTGAAAATTGTAGAATAAATCATTGATAAAAATAAAATTAACGGTTCTCTTCTTCGGCAGCCAGAAATTCATTCAAGGCTTGATTGTTTTTTAGACTTTCGTAATCTGGTAAATCTTCCAAGCGACTTAAACCTAAAAATTTTATAAATTCCAAACTAACAGAATATAAATTTTCGTTACGAGTCTTTTCAAATTTCTCTTCAATCAATCCACGAAGCATCAGATTGCGAATAATCAAACTACAATTAACCCCGCGAATTCTTTCCAAGTCAAATTTGGAAATTGGACCGCGATAAGCAATAATCGTTAAAGCTTCCAAACTTGGTTGAGTTAATTCACCGGCAGTTTCGTTCTGAAGAAATTTTTTAATCACTGCCGCACTTTCTGGAGCGCTAGCTAACTGGAATTTGTCCCCTTGAGAAATAATTCTTAATCCTCGTCCTTCGGTTTCGTATTGAGTGGCCAATTCTCGCAAAGCAGTTTCTATTTCTTTGGCCTCAACCGCTACTAAAGAACTAAGCTCTTTGAGAGTTAGTGGTTTGGCAGCAACTAATAATAATGATTCTAATTGAGATTTGAGATTCATGAAATTTATAAATTAATATTTTTTTCTTCCTGCACTAAGTTTATTTCGCCGAACAATTCATCTTGCTCAAAAAAGATCTCTCGCTGTTTGGCTAATTCAAGAACGGCTAAAAAATTAACAATTAATTCAGTTCTGGTTTTGAAGCTTTTTAGGAGTTCGGAAAAATTCACTCGCATTCTATTTTTCACTAATGAGCGAATACTATCAATTCGTTCATCAATACTAATTTTTGGCTCCAAGAATTTTTCTTCCAATTTTTTGACTACCGGTTTTAATTTAGCAATAATTCTCGGAAAACAATCGGCCAAAACTTCGGCCGTCACTTTGGCTGGCGGATAAAAACCAGGGTTGAGTGCCGAACGATTTTTGCTTGGCATTGCTGGTGTGAATAACGGTTGACCATTAGAAATAAATACTTTTAATTTTTCACTGGCGTCAACAAATTCTTTGTACATTTTGAGTTGACGCTCCAAATCAAAAGCGCCAGTTTCTTCTTCTTCAATCACCAAATAAGGCAAAAGAGCTTTTGATTTGATGTACAACAATTTGGCGGCAATCATTAAAAAGTCCGCCAATTCTTCGGAATCAATATTTTCCGCTTCTTCAATATAGGACAAAAATTGATCAGCAATTCTCGCTAAAGCAATCTCCGTGATATCCATCTTTTCTGCTTCAATTAGTTGGAGCAGAATACCGAGTGGCCCTTCAAATTTTTCAGTCTTGAAATCTACCATAAATA
>CAZCFX010000003.1:10378-31083 GCA_964498085.1 uncultured Gammaproteobacteria bacterium | reverse complement strand
CACAGGCAGCCACAACCGGACCGGCCAAGGGGCCTCGACCAGCTTCATCCACGCCGCCAATAAATTGGTGGCCAGCGGCAAATTGTTCTTTTTCATTCATTAAATCTAACATAAATTTATTATACCTTTATCTTTTATTTATGTTAAGATAAAAAGATGCCAGACTTTCCGTATAAAATAAGAAAAAGCCACTTGGCCAAGAGTTTGCGTTTAGAAATTTCTCGTGCGGACGGGGTGGTTTTGGTTGTTCCAGAAAGAGTACCTCTTTTTTTGGCAAAGAGTTTTTTGTTGTCCAAGGAATCTTGGGTAAAAAATAAATTAGCCGAACAAAAAGAGAATAAGTCGCCAATCTTTCCTGAGTTAACTCTTAAAGAAGAAAATTTGGCTAGAAAAAATGCTCGTCGCTTGATCGGTGAACGAACCAAATTTTTTGCGACTATTCTTGGTTTGAAATATAATACCATCGCTATCCGTGATCAAAAAACTCGTTGGGGCAGTTGTTCTCGTGATGGAAATTTGAATTTTAATTTTCGTTTAATTTTTATTAATCCCGAATTATTGGACTACGTTGTCGTTCATGAATTGTGTCACCTAGTGGAATTAAATCATTCACCAAGGTTTTGGTCTTTGGTGGAAAGCGTTTTGCCGGATTATTGTCATCGCCGTCGAGAATTGAAGCGTCTCAGTCTTCAATAAATTAATGTTTACAAATAGATATTTTTGTGCGAAGCTTTCATTATCAAAAGCCCGGATGGCGGAATTGGTAGACGCGCTAGCTTCAGGTGCTAGTTTTCGCAAGGAAGTGGGGGTTCGAGTCCCCCTTCGGGCACCATTATTTTTTGATTGTTTTTGTTATATTTGTTAGTATAAAAGTAATAATATTATAAAAATTTAAAAAAATAATATGAATAACGAAGAAAAAAACAATCAAGAAAAAACTCACACCAGAATTACCCTTGGCTTTGTTTTGGGTTGGGCATTTGGAGTTTTGTTTGCGATTGGCGGTGTGTCGTTTTTATTCTCCAAATTTCTCACAGGTATTTTAATGTTATTATTGGCAGCGATTGTATTGCCACCTGTAAACAAAATTGTGGCTGATAAATTAAATTTTTCAATTTCTGGAGCGTTAAAATTTATTTTAGTTATTATTTTGCTTGGCACTATCGGGGCAACAATGTCCAATAATTCAAATTCTAATTCCAACCCTGATGCAAATATTCCAAATGCAGAGCAAAATGGAGAAGTAGAAAATAATGAAGATAATAATATACCTAGAGAATATAAATCTGCTCTTAATAAGGCGGAATCCTATGCTAATTTAATGCATATGTCAAAATTGGGTGTTTATGACCAATTAATCTCTGAGTATGGAGAAAAATTTTCAGTTGAAGCTGCAAAATATGCAATAGATAATGTAAAAACTGATTGGAATGCGAATGCGTTAGCTAAAGCAAAAACTTATCAATCAATGAACATGTCACCTTCCGCAATTCATGACCAGTTAATTTCTGAATACGGAGAAAAATTTACTACCGCTGAAGCAGATTATGCTATTAATAATCTTGAAAAATAATATATTTACCTCTAGATTTTTATCGCTGCATATAAAATAAGGCTTCGGCCTTATTTTATTATTGGAATTATATGAAAAAAATAAATTTAGAATTACTAGCGCCAGCCCGCAATTTGGCGGCAGGGAAATTGGCTATTCAAGCCGGGGCAGATGCAGTTTATGTTGCTGGACCAAGTTTTGGTGCCCGCCAAGCTGCCGGCAATAGTATTGAAGATATAAAAAAATTATCCGATTTTGCGCACTTGTTTGGCGTAAAAGTTTATTTGGTTTTGAATACCATTCTTTTTGATGAAGAAATTCCTTTGGCTCAAAAAATTGCCAAACAAGCTTATGACGCTGGTGTTGATGCTTTTATTATTCAAGATTTTGGTCTATTTAATGCCGGCTTGCCGCCATTGCCTATTTTTGCCAGTACCCAAATGGATAACCGAACCCCAGAACATGTTTCTTTCCTGCAAGAATTAGGATTTTCTCGTGCTATTCTGGCTCGGGAATTAAGTTTGGATCAAATTGAAAAGATTCATTTGGCTGCTCCAAAAATTGAATTGGAAACTTTTGTCTCCGGTGCTCTTTGTGTTAGTTATTCTGGACGCTGTTATTTTTCTCAAGCGACCTTGAACCGTAGTGCGAATCGCGGTGCTTGTGCTCAACTTTGTCGTCAGCAATTTACTTTGCGAGATGGTCAAGGACAAATCATGGCACACAACAAGTATCTTCTTTCTTTGAAAGATTTTAATTTGTCCGCTAAACTAAATTATTTAATCAATAATGGCGTTACTTCTTTTAAAATCGAAGGAAGATTAAAAGATGATGCCTATGTTGCTAATCAGGTTGCCTATTTCCGTCAAGAACTGGATAAAATAATTGCGCAAAACGAAAATTATCAAGCAGCTTCGTTGGGTAAAGTTTTTCTCGATTTTGTTCCTGACCCAGCCAAGACTTTTAACCGTGGTTTTACCGAATATAATATCACCGGGAAAATAAAGAATTCACCAGCTTCTCTGGATAGTCAAAAGTCATTAGGAAAATTTGTAGGCAAAGTTTCCAAAAGCGGACGCGGTTGGCTGGTTTTGGATCGAGAACATCAATTAAAAAATGGTGATGGGATTTGCTATTTAGATAAAGATGGAAATTTGGCCGGCGCTTATGCTAATGCTGTCAAAGAAGATGGCCGAATTCTTCTTCATCGTCACGAAGAAGCACCAGTTGGCGCGGAGCTTTTTTGTAATCAAGATTTAACTTTTGAAAAAGCAGCAGTTAATGGTGTTCGTCGAGCGATTGCTTTGCATCTAAAAATTGAAGAGAAAAAAGGAGAAGTGATGGTGTCGGCTACTGATGAGCAAAATTTGTCGCTTAGTATTTCTTTGGGTGCTGGTGAAGTAGCGGCCAAACCAGAAGTAGCGGAAAACGCTATTAAAGAAGCATTTTTCAAATTTGGTGAAACAATTTTTTATTGCCAGGAAATTGATTTGAACTGGAAAAAACCAAAATTTTTTCCTCGTTCAGTTTTGAATGAAGCTCGTCGCGAATTGGCAGAAAAATTTTTGAGCCTTCGAGGCGAATCTTATCTTCGCCAGGAGCAAGTAATGGAGAAAAAATCAGCGAAATATTATTTAAAGGAAGGAGATTTTAATTTTAATGTTGCCAATGAATCTGCTTGTGACTTTTGGGAGAGCTGCGGCGTTAAAATAGTAGAGGAGGCTTTGGAGTTACAAATGAAAAAAGGAAAGAAGCCGACTGGAAAAGTTTTAATGACTACCAAACATTGTCTGAAAAAAGATTTTGGTTATTGTTCCAAAAACGAAAAAGCAAAAAAGAATTTGCGTGAACCTTTATCCTTGGAAAGGGAAGGAAAGCGTTATCCGCTTCGTTTTGATTGCCGAAAATGCCAGATGGAAGTTTTAGATGTTGAATAATAATTATTTTTAATTTTTAAAAATATGAAAAAAAATTTATTTTTTCTTGCGTTTTTAGCGGTTTTATTTATTCCCCTAAAAGCACAAATGGCTTCGGAAAAAATTTGCACCATGCAATACGATCCAGTTTGCGGTGTTGATGGTAAAACTTACGGAAATTCCTGCATGGCTGGTGAGGTAAAAATTGCCAGCAAAGGAGAATGTAAAAAAATTAATCCAGCTTGTGCTTTGAGTGATTGGAAAAGCAAAAAACTTTGCGCCACTTTGAATGAAAAAGATTTATTTGAAGATTATTTAAAAACAAATATTTCTAAATTATCAAAAACAAAAGCTGTTTTGGGCGGGACATTTTTCGTTACCGAAATTAAATGGTTGCCTAATCGAGTAGCAATTGTTTCTTATGAAGATGGACATATTGCTCTGAAAGCTAAAGTTGGGATGTGGTATCGTAAAAATTTACCAACTGCTAAATATTTTTTTAACATCAAATAATATTGATAGCGAACCTTTTTCTTGTTAAACTTGGTGAGTTAGCAAGAGAGTGGTCGCTTGGCTCAGTTGGTTAGAGCGCTGCGTTCACATCGCAGAGGTCGGTGGTTCGAGTCCACTAGCGACCACCAAATAAATTAAAAGCCTTTTCTTTTTAAGAAAAGGCTTTTGCTTTGAAAATCATAGCTAACATGATAAAATAAGATAAAATAACGTTAAATTTATGACAATTTTATTTCGTTGGCTATTTAATGCTTGTTTTGTTCTTTTGGGCTCTTACTTTTTGAGCGGTATTGATGTTGCCAGTTTTTTTACCGCTTTGATGGTTTCTTTGTTTTTAGGAATCATTAATGTAGTTATTAGACCAATTTTAGTCGTTCTCACTTTGCCAATTAATATTTTAACCCTTGGTTTATTTACTTTGGTGATTAATAGTTTGATGATTCTTTTGGTGGCCAGTATCGTGAAAGGATTTAATGTCCATGGTTTTTTGCCGGCTCTTTATTTTTCTTTATTTTTATGGCTCGGTTCGATGGTTGGCAATTTAATTTTTAAAAAAGACAAACTATATGGAGCTAAGTAATAAAGAAAAATTTGCTTTAATTTCAATTGGAGTTTTAATTCTCTTTGCTTTTGGTTTGAGAATTTACCAGTCAGTTCAAAACTCCAAAACAAACGGGGAATTGGTGGTGGTCAAACCAGCCGCCACTTCTACAATTACCACCACCACGCCAGTTGCCGAAGTTCCGGTAGCCCCAGTAGCTGATTTAGGAATAATAATTGATCAGCCGAAATCAGAAGAGTCTTTTTCTAATCCTTTTGCGGTAACTGGAAAGGCTCGCGGTAAATGGTATTTTGAAAGTTCTTTCCCCTTGAAAATTGTTGATGAACAAGCTAAGGTTTTGGGAACCGGTGTTGCCATTGCTCAATCAGATGCCTTAACTGAAAATTATGTGCCTTTCATTGGTTTTATGGAATTTTTACCAGAAGAAAAACCAGCTTCTGGAACTAAAGCTTTTTTAATTTTTACTAATGACAATCCTAGCGGATTACCGGAAAACGAAATCTCAACAACTGTCCCAATTATTATTAATTAAAAATAAAACGGAAAACTTTATTAGTAAACAAAATTTTTATGTCGACTCCAATATTTTTATACAACACGCTTAGCCGAAAAAAAGAAGAATTCAAGCCTCAGTCTGAAGAGGTTGGTTTGTATACTTGCGGTCCGACTGTTTACAACTATGCCCACATTGGTAATTTGCGTTCTTATGTTTTTGAAGATTTATTAAAAAGAACTCTTCACTATTTTAATTATCCGGTCAAACACGTCATGAACATCACCGACGTTGGACATCTGTCTGGTGATATGGATATGGGTGAAGACAAAATGGAATCTGGCGCCGCTCGCGAAGGAAGAAGTGCTTGGGATATTGCCTCTTTTTATACCGAAGCTTTCAAATCTGATTTGCGTGCCTTGAATATTGTTGAACCAAATGTTTATTGCCGAGCAACTGATTTTATCAAAGAGCAAATCGCTTTGGTGGCACGCTTAGAAGAAAAAGGATTCACCTACAAAACTAGCGACGGAATTTATTTCGATACTTCTTTAGTAGATGATTATAACAAATTGAGCCATCTGCCCTTGAAAGATTTGCAGGAGGGAGCTCGGGTTGAAAAAAATCCAGAAAAGAAAAATGCTACCGATTTTGCTTTATGGAAATTTTCTCCAATCGGCACTAACCGCCAAATGGAATGGGACTCTCCGTGGGGAATTGGTTTTCCTGGTTGGCATCTTGAATGTTCAGCAATGAGTTTGCGTTTTCTTTCCGGACAATTAGATATTCATTGTGGCGGTATCGATCATATTAATATTCATCACACCAACGAGATCGCACAAAGCGAAGCGGCTACTGGTGAAAAGTTTTTTAACTATTGGCTTCATGGTGCTTTTTTGATTGTTCCTGGGGGCAAAAAAATGGCGAAGAGTGATGGTAACTTTCTAACTCTGGAAAATACTTTTATTGGAAAAGATATTGATCCGCTTGCTTATCGTTTTTTACTTTTGCAAGGTCATTATCGCAAACCAATGGAATGGCGAGAAGATTCGGCAATTAATGCTCAAAATGGTTTGGAAAGTTTGCGTCGCAAGGTGGCAGAATTAAAAAATGAAACTACCGCTGAAGGAAAAGTAATTGAAAAATTCGTTTCCCGTTTTCAGGATGCTTTAGCTGACGATTTAAACATTCCAAAAGCTCTGGCTTTGATTCAAGAAGTTTTGAAATCCAAAGAAGATGCTAACGACCGTCTAAAAACAATTCTAAATTTTGATCAAGTTTTTGGTTTGGATTTATCTCATGCTTCCGTTGATAATCTCAACCCAGAAAATTTACCAGAAGACGTGACAAAATTATTGGCTGCTAGACACACTGCTCGCGAGAACAAAGATTGGCACGAATCTGATCGTTTGCGTGACGAAATTCGGGCGCGTGGTTTTTTGGTTGAAGACACCAAAGAAGGGATGAAGATTAGTAAGGCTTAGATGAAAAAGAATTTTTGGCAAAAAACAAAAAAGCCGATTCTGGCTTTAGCTCCGATGGCGGGTTTTTCAGACTCGCCTTTTCGCATAATTACCAGTGAATATGGTGCCGATGTGGTTTATAGTGAGATGGCGTCAGCGGCTTCTATCTTTTTTCATCAAAAAGAATTGAATCACCGCACTTTTGATATTCTAAAATTTAGTCGAGCTCAGAAAGGGAAGTATGTTGTTCAACTTTTTGGTTCAGATCCAGATCATTTTGCAGTAGCGGCAAGGCTCGTTGAAAAAGTAATCAAGCCCGACGGAATTGATTTGAATTTTGGTTGCCCAGTTGGGAAAGTAATTAAGCAGGGAGCCGGTGCCGACTTGATGAAAAATCTAAAAAAATCTCGAGAAATAATTGAAGCGGTTTTGGAAAATACTAGTTTGCCAGTTTCAATTAAAATTCGCGCTGGTGCCGGTGAAAATTCGGCTTTAGATTTTTTGAAAAATGTTTCAGATCTACCAATCTCCGCAGTAATGATTCATGGTCGTACCTTGGCGCAAGGTTTTGTCGGTGAAATTAATTGCGAAATAATCAAAGAAGCTCGTCAGCATTTTTCTGGTATTATCATGGCTAATGGCGGTATAAATAATCTTGAACAAGCTCAAGATATTCTAGAAAGAAGCGGCGCCGATGGCTTGGGTTTGGCCCGCGGTGTTTTGGGAAGACCATGGTTGTTTAAAGAAATTAAAAAGCAAAGAAAAATAGAATTAAAAAAATCAGAAATTGCCACGATTGCTATCCGCCATGCCAAGTTAGAAGAAAAGTTAAAAGGGCCGGAAGCGATAGTTGAATTTCGTAAGCATCTTTGTTGGTATGCGCAAGGTGTCCCTGGCGCTAGTCAATTGCGTGGCCGTTTGGTTAAAGTTTTTAAAGCCCAAGAAGTGAAAGATATTTTTCAAGATTGGGTCAAAGAAAAAAATATATGAAAAAAGCAGAATTAATTTTATTTATTGATACCGCCTCGGCGACAGAAATTGTTTTAGCTCTGAAAAGTGGCGGGAAATTTTTGGCGAAAAAGAAATTTTTGGCACCAAAAAAACAGGCGGAAAAATTATTACCGGCAATTGAAAAATTATTATTAAAAAATTATTTTCAATTAAAAGATTTATCTGGTATTGAAGTAGTGAATCGTGGTGGTACTTTTACTAGTTTACGTATTGGCGTTCTGACAGCCAATGCCTTGGCTTTTGCCTTGAAGATTCCAGTACTCGCGATTAACAAAGAAGGGGAATTAGTAAAAAAAGATTTGCGCAGTGCCAAAGGGATAACAATCGCGGTTCCTCATTATGACGCCGAACCTAATATTGGCAAGAAGAAGGAATAAAAATTACTTAAATATTTATTAAACACTCCTTTCTGGGAGTGTTTTTTTATTTTCGGACCCCCTGTGGAAAACTGGGGGTGATTTTGTTGACGCTTGTGGGTCGGTGGGGTATAATAAAACTCGTAAGGTGAATTGTGGTGATAAGTGGTGAATTTAAAATTATATGTTCATCGGAGAATACAATCACAATCTGGATGACAAAGGAAGATTAGCCATTCCGGCTAAGTTTCGTGCCATCTTAAAAAAGGGAGCAGTTGTTACCAAAGGTTTGGATAACTGTTTGTTTTTGTATTCCAAAGAACAGTTTGAAACTATTGCCAAAAAATTTGCCGAATTGCCAGTTAGCCAAGCGAAAGCCCGTGCTTTTGCTCGCCATATTTTGGCTGGTGCCATGGATGTTGATTTTGATGTACAGGGAAGAATTAATTTACCAGAATACTTGCGAAGCTTTGCTGGTTTAAGAAAAAGCGTCATTGTTGCCGGTTTATATAATCGTTTGGAAATTTGGGATGAACGTCAGTGGAATAATTACAAATCCAGTACCGAAAAAAATAGTAATGCCATCGCAGAAGAACTTGGCGATTTGGGAATTTAGTTTATGTATTCCCATATCCCGGTGATGCTTCCGGAGGTTCTAGAATATTTACAACCAAAAAAGGGTGAAAAAATATTTGATGGTACTCTTGGTGGCGCTAATTATTCTTTGGCGATTGCGAAAGCGGTTGGACCGGAAGGGCAGGTGTTTGCGACAGATTTGGATTTACTGGCAATTAATAATGCTAAACAGCGAGCAGAAAAAGAAGGAATTAAAAACTTAACCGTTATTAATAATAATTTCGGCAACTTGGCAGAAATCGCTGAGAAATATGGACCATTTGATGGTGCGGTATTTGACCTGGGACTTTCTTCGGCTCAATTAGATGATGAAGAAAGAGGTTTTTCCTTTCAGGGTGATCGTCCGCTATCAATGTCTTTCAATGCCGATAATGCCGAAGGAGAAGAAACAGAAAATATTTTAAAATATTATAATTTGTTGAAATTGACGGAAATTTTTCGGGTTTATGGCGACGAACCAAAAGCTTATCAGGCCGCTAAATTAATTGTTGAATATCGTAAAAAGAAAACAATCAAAACCACCGGTGATTTATTGGAAGCTCTGGCGCCAATTATGAAAGGTTATCACAAGATCAATCCAGCGACTAAAATTTTTCAAGCCTTAAGAATTGTTACCAATAAAGAATATCAGAATTTGGAAAATGCTCTCGCCGCTTTGGCCAAAGCCTTAAAGCCGGGAGCGAGAGTAGTATTCGTTTCCTTTCATAGTGGAGAAGACCGAATTATTAAAAATTTTTTTCGTCAAGAAAGTAGAGACTGTATTTGTCCGCCACAAGCACCAATCTGTAATTGTGGGCATCAAGCCACTTTGAAAATTATTACCAAAAAACCACTTGCTCCTAGTAGTTTGGAAAGCAGCACTAATCCTCGTGCGCGCAGCTCCAAACTTCGGGCAGCAATTAGAATATAAAATCATTAAGACATTTTATGATTGTCTCTAAAAAATCAAATTCTCAAAAAACATATCGTCGCCCAAAAAAGAAAAATGAAGCTTCCGGGTTTTTTCGAAAACTTAATTTTGCTTTATTCTCGGTATTTATTTTCGCGGGCGTCTCATATTTAGTTAGTGCTAATGATTTGGTGGTGAAGGGAGTAGTTATGCAGGGTTTAAAAAATCAAGCCAAAAGCTTGAGTGAAGATACGAGAGCTTACGAAAATAAAATTTTGGCTTTACAGTCATACGGTAGTTTGAAGGCAAGAGTACAATGTTTGAATATGGTCGCAGTCGGGAATGTTGATTATTTAACTGCTAACGATTCTGTGGTGGCCAAAAAGTAGCGCTTAGTTCTCCCCAAAATATATGTGGCGTGATTCTGAAAAATTTGCTCGATCGGAGAAAAAAGATACGAATAGCCGACTCCGCTTTGTGATGGTGGCGGTTTTTTTGTTATTGGGAGCAATTATTACGCGCCTCTTTTTCTTGCAAGTAAAAAATAATGATTATTATACTGCTTTGGCGGCTGGCCAACAGCAGGTTTTTAGTAAATTAAGTCCGGAGAGAGGACAAATATTTTTTAGCAGTTCGATGCCCGGAGAAAATGATGGAATTCTTTTTCCATTAGCCACCAATAAAAATTTTGCCCTTCTGTATGCGGTACCAAAAGATATTGATGACCCGCAAGCGATGGCTGAAAAATTATATAATTTTTTTGACAAGCCTCGTTTGGAGAAAGAGAATCAAAAAACAGCCGAACAAAATGAAAAAAATAGATTGGCAGCAATTCAGGCTATTCAAGATGACAAGTCTTTGAGTGCCGAAGAAAAGACGGCTAAAATAGCGGCGATTGCTGTTGATCCGATCTATTCCGCAGATTCAAAAAAGGACGCCATTATTTCGGAATATTTAAAACGTCTTGATAAACCAGGGGATCCTTATGAACCTTTGGTAAAAAAAATGTCCACCGAAGACTTGGCGGAACTTTATGCAGCAATTTATTCGGAATCAACTTCTACTCCGATTAAGGCAGAAAATTTGGAGATTTTTCATAATGAATTAGTAGATAAAACAAATAACGACAAACCAATCAACATTAAAGGTCTTGGTTATGAATTTGTAAAATATCGTTATTATCCAGAAGGAGAAAGTGCTGCTCATTTGGCTGGTTTTGTGAGTTATGTTGATGGCGAGGGCACTGGACGTTATGGCTTGGAAGCTTATTTTGATAAAGAACTTTCTGGCGAATTTGGTTTTTTGAAAGCGGAAAAAGGAGTCGGCAAAAACATGTTGATTGTTAACGATCAAGAATATGTGAAGCCGACCGATGGTAGTGATTTGGTTTTGACTATTGATCGTAATGTTGAATATGAAGTTTGTGAACAACTGAAAAAGGGAATAGAAAAATATCGTGCTACTGGTGGTAGTGTGATTGTTGGTGATCCAAAAACTGGAGCAATTATTGCCATGTGTTCTTATCCGGCTTTTAATCCTAACGATTATAAATCAGTTTCTGATATCAAATATTTTAACAACCCAATCATGTTTTATCAGTATGAGCCGGGTTCAGTAATGAAAACTATTACTATGGCGGCCGGAATTGATCAGGGAAAATTAAATCCGAGTTCAACTTTTACTGATCCGGGACAAATGTATATTAAGGGTTGGAATAAACCGATTAGTAATTCCGATTATTCTTCCAAAGGAGCACATGGTGTGGTTGATATGAATTTTGTTTTGGAAAATTCTTTGAACACTGGAGCAATTTATGTCATGCGTCAGACTAGTCCAAAAATATTTGTTGATTATGTAAAAAATTTCGGCTTCGGACAAAAGACCGGTATTGAGTTAGAGTCAGAAGTGGCTGGTAATATTTCTAATATCTTACAGCGTCGCGTACCAGATATTGATTATGCTACCGCTTCTTTTGGCCAAGGTATTGCGGTTACTCCTTTACAGATGATTGTTTCTTACATGACTATTGCTAATAATGGTTTAATGATGAAGCCTTATTTAGTAAAAGAGATAAAAAAATCTGACGGAACAACTATTGAAATTAAACCGAAAGCAGTTCGTCAAGTTGTTTCCGAAAAAACTGCCAGTACTATTTTGGCAATGTTGACAAACGTTGTGGAGAAGGGGCATGCTAAGAAAGCTGCCGTGAGTGGTTATTACATCGGTGGTAAAACTGGTACTGCTCAAGTATCAGACAAGGGGTCTTATAGTAAAAGCGATTATATTCATACCTTTATTGGGGTAGTGCCAATTGAAGATCCAAAGTTTGTGGTTTTGACCAAGATTGATAATCCGGTTGGTATTGAATATGCCGAAGGCACCGCAGTTCCTTTGGCTCAAGGAGTAATTGATTATCTTCTGAAATATTATCAGGTACCAAAAACAAGAAAATAATTTTAATTATATGAGAAAGATTCTGCAACTTCAATTAAAAATTTTAGCTGGCTTAATTCTAAAAAAATATCAACCTCAAGTGGTCGGTATTACTGGTAGTGTTGGTAAAACCACCACCAAAGAAGCGGTTTCTGCGGTTTTGTCAGAAAAATTTGCCGTACGTGCGCCGCAGAAGAATTATAATAATGAAATTGGTGTTCCCTTAACGATTATTGGTGTTGATTCTCCGGGGTCTAGTCTTTTTGGCTGGTTCCTGGTTTTTTTACGTGCTTGGCGTTTATTGGTGGTTAAAGATAAAAATTATCCAAAAATTATTATTTTGGAACTTGGCGTTGATCATCCTGGCGATATGCGTTATTTAACCAGATTGGCCAAACCACAAGTGGGAGTAGTGACTACAGTTAGTCATTCCCATTTGGAATTTTTTGGTAGTTTGGAAAAAATTAAAAAAGAGAAACAAGGATTGGTCGAAGCTTTGCCATCAAAAGGTTTGGCAGTTTTGTCTGCTGATTCAGAAACGGTGAAAAGTATGGCGGAAGCTAGTCGAGCAAAAGTTTTAACTTATGGTTTAAGTGCGGAAGCTGATTTGCGGGCGGTAGATATTCGTTATAATTTTGAAAAGGGCGAAGGGTTTTTGCCTGGGCTTTCTTTCAAATTAGAATATAGTGGTTCTAGTGTACCGGTTTTTTTGCGAGAAGCAATTAGCGATAAAGCAGTATTAGCTACTTTGTCAGCAGCAGCGGTCGCTACTCACTTTGATTATAATTTAGTAGAAACTGCCGCGGCTTTGGAGCATTTTAATTTACCAAAGGGAAGAATGCGTGTTTTGCGTGGCATTAAAAATTCATCAATTATTGATGACACTTATAATGCTTCGCCAGATTCTTGTTTGGCTGTTTTGGAAGTAATGCAAAAAGCCCAGCTAAAAGATGGTGCCGAAAAAATTGCGATTATTGGTGATATGTTAGAACTTGGTTCTTACACCGAAGAGGGCCACATCTTGGTTGGGAAAAAAGCAGTTGAAGCAGGAATTAGTCAATTAATTTTGGTTGGTGGACGGGCCAAACATATTGCTGAAGGCGCCCAAGAGGCAGGAATGAATGAAGATAATATTTTTTATTTTTCTTATGCCGAAGAAGCCGGAAAATTTGCTCAACAAAGAATTAATCAAAATGATTTAGTTTTGATTAAAGGTTCTCAAGGGGCAAGAATGGAAAAAGCAGTTTTAGAAATTATGGCTGAACCGCAAAGAGCTGAAGAATTATTAGTCAGACAAGGTTCGGAATGGGAAAATAAATAATATGAAAATTGTAATTATTGGCGTTCAAGGAAATTTGGGAACGCAATTAGCTAAAACTTTTTCGGATGATGAGGTGATTGGTCTTGATCGAAAAGATTTTGATTTTTTGGATTTCAATTTGTTAACTAATCGTCTTGAAGAAGAAGCTCCAGATTTGGTTATTAACGCCGCTGCTTATAATGCGGTTGATAAATGTGAAGAAGACAAAGAAGAGAAAAAAATAGCCAAGAATTTGAATATTGATTTGCCTAATTTTTTGTCGGTTTTCTGTCTTGCCAACAAAATAACCTTGGTTCACTATTCCACGGATTATGTTTTTTCTGGGAAAGATAAAGATGATTCTTTTTCCGAGAATGATTTGCAAAACCCCATTAATTTTTATGGTGAAACCAAGGCCGAGGGGGAGAAGAGGATTTTGGAATTGGAACGATCTGGCCTGAATTTTTATTTAATTAGGACCTCCAAACTTTTTGGTCCGGCTGGTAATAGTGCTTTTTCTAAGACTAGTTTTTTTGACATGATCTGGAAATTGGCGCAAAATGGAAGCGACCTCAAAGCGGTTGATGAAGAATATAGCTGTTTTACTTATACTCCCGATTTAGCGCAGGCAACAGCTGAGTTGGTTAAAGAAAAAAGCCCTTTTGGTATTTATCATTTGGTTAACGAAGGCGTGGCAACTTGGTTTGATGGCGCCTCGGAAGTGTTGAAGATAAAGAATTTATCTCTAAACATTACTCCGGTTTCTGGCGACACTTTTCCTCGTCCAGCACGAAGACCGTTTTCTTCAGTTTTAAGAAATACTAAAAGACCAAAACTTCGTTCCTGGAAAGAGGCTTTAGCTGACTATTTAAAATAAAAAAATATATGCGTGGAATTATTCTTTCAGGTGGCAGCGGTACTAGATTGCGCCCACTCACCAAAATAACCAGTAAACAATTATTACCAATTTATCATCGTCCGATGATTTATTATCCTTTGAATACTTTAGTTAAGGCAGGGATTAAAGAAATTATGATTATTGTTTCCCCAGAAAGAGCAGGGGATTATTTGAATTTGCTTGGTAGTGGTAAAGATTTTGGCGTTAAATTTACCTACGAAATTCAGGATAAGCCGGAAGGTTTAGCGCAAGCTTTCATTATCGGCAAAAATTTTATTGATGACGAAGATGTGGCGATGATTTTGGGTGATAATATTTTTGAAGATGATTTTTCTGAAGAAATAAAAAACTTCAAAGGAGGCGCAAAAGTTTTTGCCAAAGAGGTTTCTGATCCGGAACGTTTCGGGGTAGTAAAATTTGATGAAAACAGAAAAGCGGAAAAAATTGTTGAAAAACCAAAAGAGTTTTTGAGTAATTATGCAGTTACTGGTCTTTATATTTATGATAAAAGGGTAGTGGAAGTAGCTAGCAACTTAAAGCCTAGTGCTCGCGGAGAGCTGGAAATTACCGATTTGAATAATTGGTATTTGGAGAAAGGAGAGTTGGAGGTAGCAATGGTTGAAGGCGAGTGGCTTGATGCGGGAACTTTTGATAGCTTGTTAGCCGCCCAACAAATTGCCAAAGATAAATTGGCAGACAAGATGGTAATTTAATTTTTTATGAAATTATTTGTCGGTCTAATCACTTACGGAGAATCTTCTCTAAAATATTTATCAGAAAGTTTGGCCAGCCTTTCATCGGCTCTAAATTTTCTTGCTCAAGATGACTACTCGGTAGTCATCTTTGACAACAGTGAAGATTACCAGCTTAATCAGAAATTTGTTCTGAAAAATTATCCAAGTTTTCAAGTGATTGCCCAAAATAAAAATTTTGGTTTTGCTAAATCATATAATCAATTAATTCGACAGGCGAACCAGGAAAAAGTGGAATATTTTTTCATGATGAATCCGGATATTCTTTTGGAAGAGGATACAATTAAAAAATTAGTGGAAGCTTTGGATCGAGATAATCAACTTTTTTCAGTTTGTCCAAAACTTTATCGTTGGCCTTTTCCAGAAAAGCCAAAAGAAAAGATTATTGATACTTGCGGTCTATTACTTTTGCCAGGTTTGCGTTTTGTTGATTTGGGGCAAGGGAAAATTGATGACGGAAGTTTCGATGATTTGGAAATTTTGGGTCCTTCTGGTGCCGCCGGTCTGTTTCGAATATCGGCTCTCAACAAAATTGCCATTAATGATGAATATTTTGATGAAAGGATGTTTATGTATAAGGAGGATTGCGACTTGGCTTATCGTCTTTTTTTGGCCGGTGGCAAATCTGCTTGTCTCAAAGAAGCAATCGCTTGGCATGATCGAACTGCCGCTGATCCAGGGCAGGGTTTTTGGGCGGCTCTCAGAGATCGAAAAAATAAAAGCAAAAATGTTCGAGCTTGGTCATTTGCTAATCAGCATTTGATTTATGCCAAATATTTTAAAAAACAGAACCTATCTTCGAAGGCAAAAATTGTTACTTCGGTCTTTTCCATGTTTGCTTTTGCCTTATTGAAGGAAAGATTTATTTTGCCTGAATATAGTGGTATTTTGTCAAAAATAAAGAAAAAACGCCAATAATTATTTAGCTCTTTTTTGCTATTGACTAAAAAATGTTATTGTGATAGAGTTATTGTTGAATAAAAAATAGCAAACTTGACCGTATCTTTTTTGGGGTCAAGTAATTATTAATATGGAAAGTATTTTAGAGACCTTAATTGAAGAAAAACGTGGTGAAGAGGCTTCCAAACTGGATGCTATTTCAATTGTTTCTAATCTTTTTGATGATTTAATGGATCGCGAAAAGGATGTTTTGGTTCGTCGTTTTGGTTTGAATGGCGATAAAAAAGAAACTTTAGAAAAGATTGGTAAAATTCATCAGCTAACCCGCGAAAGAGTTCGTCAAATTGAATCATCTAGCTTGAAAAAAATCAAAAAGCTTGATTCTTTGGAAGAAAACTTAGCTGTTTTGAAGGATGTTGTTGAAACATTGCTTGATCAACATGGTGGTTTGATGCGCCGTGATTATTTGCTTGATATCTTAACCGTTGCCGTTTTGGAAATTATTGATGAAAAGAAAGAAATCGACGAAAAAGAAAGAAACGCCTATCGCAATCATTTTGATTTTTTACTTTCCAGAGTTTTGAATAATGATTTTGAATTACTTTCTGAATCAGAAAAGTTTAATTCCTCTTTGAAATTAAAAGAAGCTTCTACTGAACATTTAGAAGAATTGGCTGATGATTTAATCGCCAAGGTAGAAACTTTCAAGAAAACTCTAAGTACTGAAGAATTACTACAACTTTTGAAAGAACTTGATTCTTACAACAAATATCAAGAAGAACTGAAAAAGGAAAAAGAAGTTGATTTATTTAAAATCTTAAAAAGCCAGACTTTCCCAGATAAAGCAGAAATAATTAATAGCAACAAAATCCTTTATTCCTTGATGCAATCAATCAAGAATTTGGAAAGAAACAAGTTTGGTTATTGGGGAATTGCTTCTTGGCAAGAAGTAAAACCAAAAACCATCAACGACAAGATTTTCTTGGTTTTGAAAAACGCTGGTGAACCTCTTCATTTCACCGAAATTGCTCGCCGAATCAATGAAGTTGGTTTCGACAAAAAGGTTGCCAATCCAGCCACTGTTCACAATGAATTAATCCTTGATAATCGCTATATTTTGACCGGTCGCGGCATGTACGGGTTAAAAGAATGGAATAATTAATTATCATTTTTTCCGAAAAATTAAACGTCTCAGATTTACTCTGAGACGTTTTTGTTTTTTGCTAATTTGTGTGATAAAATAAAGGTAAATATATTATTATTTTTTTATGGACGTCGTTATCGATTTGACGCCAATTCTTGATTTTGCTAGCCTCCCGCCAGAGCAAATGCTTTGGAAGTTTTTTTTGTATTTTGGTTGGATGATTTTGGCTTGGATGTTTATTCAAGCTGCTCTCCAGTTATGGTTGATTCGTCTGCAAACTATTTGGTCATCAACCAACAAGTTTGTATTGCTGGCGATTGATATTCCAAAAGGGAATGAGCAATCACCAAAGGCCACGGAAAATCTTTTTACTTATCTAGGCGGAGCGCACGGACAGGTTAATTTTTTTGAAAAATGGTTTGAAGGGCTTTATCAACTATCTTTTAGTTTTGAAATTGTTAGTATTGATGGCTATACTCAGTTTTTGGTCAGAACTCCTTCCCACTGGCGTAATTTGATTGAGTCAGCGGTTTATTCTCAATATCCAGATGCGGAAATTACTGAGGTTGATGACTACACCGATGGTATGCCTTTGAGTTTTCCCGATGAAGAATATGATATTTGGGGTGCAGAATTTATCCAACAAAAAAGTTATCCTTATCCAATCAAAACCTATCCAGAGTTTGAACACAAAATGGGACCACTGGAAACTCAATTCAAAGACCCAATGGCTTCTTTGATGGATCTTTGTAGTTCTCTTCGTCCAGGAGAACAGTTTTGGTATCAAATTATTGTTATTCCTTGTGGTTTTGATTGGGTGAAAGCTGCCGATGCGGAAGTTGATAAAATTTTGGGCAAAAAGGCCAAAGCGAAAGAAGATCTTTTTGATCGCTTAGCGCCAATTGTTCACAATATCAGTGAAGCTGTTTTTGAATTGTTTGGTCCTTATTCAGCAACCAAAAAAGAAGAGAAAAAACCACTTTCCATGATGGAACTAACTCCAGCCCAGAAGAAAAAAATCGAAGCAATCCAAAGAAAAGCTTCCCAGCTCGGTTTTCAAGCCAAGATGAGGGTTGTTTATTTGGCGAAAAAAGAGGTCATGAACAAGCCGAAAGTTGCCAGTGGCTTTGTTGGTTATATCAAACAATTTATTGATTTGGATCTGAATAGTTTCAAACCGGATGGTGATTACACCATGACCAAAACTGCCTATTTCAACAAAACGGCGCGTATGCAAGGCAAAAAAACTCGTTTAATTAACAACTACATTGGTCGTTCCGGTTATGCCGGTCGCAATCCTGGAATTTTTACTATTGAAGAACTAGCTACGATTTGGCATTTCCCAGTGGAAGCTTCTGTTAAGGCCCCAATGATTCAAATGGCCCCAGGACGAAAAGCGGAAGCACCAGCGAGTTTGCCTTTGTTTGTTGAGGAAAAATATGTTCCTGATGATATTTTTAATGACAAGCCTAGCAAAAACGAAAAGGTAGAAGAAAAAATTGATGTGACCGAAAAAGATGTTCCACCAGAGAATCTTCCTTTTGCTTAATTATAAAAAAATGGAAAAATCGAGAAAAACAAGAATTGGCATTGATGCTAGATTTTATGGACCTTCCGGAAAGGGCTTGGGTCGCTATACTCAAGAAATTACTGATCGAATAATTTCTCTTGATCAAGAAGCAGAATATTTTGTTTTTTTAAGTCCGGAAAACTTTGCTGATTTTTCTTTGCCTTATAATAATTATCAAAAAATAAAAATAAATATTCGCTGGTATTCTTTGGCTGAACAAATTATTTTACCTTTTATTTTTTACAGAAAAAAATTAGATTTATTACATTTCACTCATTTTAATGTACCGATTTTGTATTTTTCTCCTTTTGTTGTCACTATTCATGATTTAATTCTCACCAAGTTTCCTTCTTTGAAGGCAACCTTGCTTAGCCCTTGGCTTTATCGTTTAAAAAATTTTGCTTATCGTCTAGTAATTAAACACGCCATCAAATTTTCTCAAAAAATTATTACCGTTTCTCAGTTTACGGCCGATGATATTGTGAAGCAGTTCAAAGTTTCTCCAGAAAAAATTGAAGTGACTTATGAAGGAGTGGCGGATAATTTTCTTTCGGCAGCCACCGTTAGTGATTCGGAAGTATTGGGGAAGTATGGTATCAATGAACCTTTTTTCCTTTATGTCGGTAACGCCTATCCACACAAAAATCTAGAAGGTCTTCTGAAAGCTTTTTTTGATTTTCAAAATAAAAATCCGGAAGAAAAAGTTTCTCTAGTGCTGGTCGGTAAAGAAGATCATTTTTATTCAAGAATCAAAGAAACAGCAAAAAAGCTGGCGATAAAAAATTTATATTTTCCGGGTTATGTTCCCGATGAGGATTTGGCCACTTTTTTTTCGCGAGCTCTTTTTTATGTTTTTCCTTCTTTTTATGAAGGTTTTGGTTTGCCACCGCTAGAAGCAATGTCTCAGAATTGTCCGGTGCTTAGTTCTTGTGAGGGAAGTTTACCGGAGATTCTTGGTTCAGCTGCTATGTATTTCAATCCTTATTCTCAAGAAGACTTTTTGAAAAAAATAGAAGAAATTTATTATCACCCAGAAATAAGAGAAGAATTGAAATTAGCCGGCAAGGAAAGAATAAAAATTTATAGCTGGCAAGATTGCGCCATTAAAACCCTGGCAATCTATAAAAAATGTTTAAAGAATAATGTCTAAATCAAAAAAACAAAACAATAAGTTTTCCTTATCGGTATCTCTGGACAAATTACGTTCAGAAGATACCAGTTTTGTAATTGATTTAAGAAAAAAAGAACCAATTCATTTGAGTGCTACTACTCTGCCAAAAAAGAAAAAAAATAAATCTTCTTGGAAATCGAAAAGAGTAGTGTCGTCTCTGCCTTTTTTCTTCAAGCCTCTCACCAAACATAGTTATCAAGGAGTTTTCCTTGATCATCGTGGTGAAGAAATCAGGGATTCTTTTAGTGCTTTTGAAAAAAAATGTTTCAAAAATACTTTTCGCGGGCGAGCTTTCTCTCTTTTTTTAGCTTTATTGATTATTTTTATTCCTTTCAAATTATTGGCTTATTACAAAGTTTTCAATCCGCAATCTTTGAAAGAAAGAATCACCGCCAATTCTCATTTGGCCATTAATGATTTGATGTCTGCCGCTTCAGCGGCTTCGCAATTGGATTTAAAATTAGCTTCCAGTGATTTTTCGGGAGCAGCTGCTCATTTTTTGCAAGCAGAAAATGATTTAAAAAATATTGATGAATCCTTGTTGCAATTAGCCGCACTTTCCGGAAATGAAGATCTTCGTTTGGCGGCAAGCGGTAAGAAATTCTTGCAGGCAGGAATTTTGGCTTCGTCGATGGGGGAGCACTTCACCAAAGCCATTGATTCTTTGTTGTCTAAAGGGGAACCAAAAGATTCTTGGAAAAATTTTTCGCAGGAAGTGCAATTAGCTCTTGATAGTTCAAAAGAACTTTCAGAAATTTTGGAAGATATTGATCCTCAATCCTTGCCTGAAAAATATCGTCAGCAATTTTTGGACCTCAAAGAAAAAGCTTTAGTGCTTAATGATTTATTGATAGAGGTTATTCCCAAGACTGAACATTTCGGCAAGTTATTCGGCATTAGCCACAACCAAAGATATTTATTAATTTTCCAAAACAATACTGAAATGAGAGGCGGCGGCGGGTTTATGGGCAGTTATGCTTTAATTGATTTTAGTGGCGGGAAAATAAAAAATTTAGAGATTCCTGGCGGTGGTACTTATGACACCAAAGGAAGCCTGACTACTTTTATCAAATCTCCGGAAGCTTTGCGTCTAATCGCTCCTCGCTGGTTTTTTTGGGATGCTAATTGGTTTCCGGATTGGGCTTT
>CAZCFX010000003.1:0-10278 GCA_964498085.1 uncultured Gammaproteobacteria bacterium | reverse complement strand
GAATTGCCAAAAAAAGTTGATCGAGAAAATATTGTTAAATTATTAAAATTATTTGAAAAAAGTTTGGCTCAAAAACAGTTAATGTTTAATTTTAGTGATCCAGAATTGCAAGCAGAAGTTGAAAAATATAATTGGGCTGGTCGCCAAGATGAAACTTCCGGTGACTATTTGATGGTGGCTCATTCAAATATTAGTGGTGGAAAAAGTGACTACAAAATGGCCGAAAAAATTGAACACCAAACAACTATTTCCGCTGACGGAAAAATTATTAACACGGTTAGAATTACAAGAAGGCACCAAGGAGTTAAAGGAGAAAAATTATTTGGCATGAAAAATGTTGATTGGTTGAGAATTTATGTTCCTGAAGGTAGTAAATTAATTTCTTCTTCCGGTTTTAAAGCGCCAACCTCCACCTTATTCAAAAAGGCTGACGAATCTTGGGAAAGCTTGCCGATTATCAGTGAAGGAGAAGGGCAAGCACAAAGAACTATTGATGGCACCATGATTTATAATGAAAATGGAAAAACAGTTTTTGCTAATTGGTTAATCACTGATCCGGGCACGGAAAATATCGTAGAATTTACTTATTTGTTGCCGCAAAAACTCACTTTTGCCAATAAGCAATTAGCTGGTTGGCGTGACGAATTAATGCATTTTATTTTTGGAGAAACTGATCAGCTCACTTCTTATTCTTTGTTAATGCAAAAACAACCGGGAGCCAAGCCGGCAGAATTTTCTAGTATCCTGAAAATAGATAATCAAAAGTTTTTCAATATTTGGACCTACCCAGAGCAACAAACAGTTGATGCTTCTGGCTGGCAACAAAGTGGTTTATTAGATTCTGATCGCAGCTTTGGAGCAATCTTAAAAAATAACTATTAATCATATGTCAAAAAAGATCAGCGAGCCGCATTTCATCGAGAGGCCTTTGCCTACCGAAGAGGAAATTAGAAGCTTCAATCGTCAAATTAAAAATCAAGAACGAGGGGATGACATTAACGGTCGTCTATCGGAAATTTATCGTGATGAGCGCGGGCAATTAGTTGATGTAAAGAAGTTAGAAAAAAAAGCTCGTCGCCAAGCGGTGGTGATGATTTTTCGCTGGCTAGTTGGTTTGTCTTTTGTTGGCTTGGCAATCTGGGCCGCTTTGCTAGTTTTTTCGCCAACCCAAAAAAATGATGTTGAAATAAAAATTAATGGGCCAGAAACAGTAATGGCCGGTCAAGAATTCGATTATCAGATTTCTCTAAAAAATAATTCAAACTCCGTCATTAAATCTGTTAAATTAGAATTAGTTTTTCCGGACAATTTTGTTTTCTCTAGTTCAGAGTTAGCTCCTACTTCCGGCAATAATTATTGGACATTATCCGATTTGCCTTCTGGTACCGGAAAATCATTCTCAGTCAGAGGCAAAATTATCAATCAAGAAAGCTCTGCTAATACAATCTATGGAAAATTATTCTATCGTCAAGCGGATTTTTCTAGTGATTTGAAAAAGGAAGCCTCTGCTTCAACCCAAGTTAGTGCTATTGGTTTTCGCACTGAGGTTGATTATCCAAGCGCTGCTTTGGCCGGAGCGGAAAATAATTTATCCTTAAAAATTTCTAATTTTGAAAATTTGGCAATTGAAAATTTCCGTATTGATTTTGAGATTCCTTCCTCGGCCACGATTATTGATCCGGAAGATATTGCCACCTCTTCTTCTTGGGCAATCAAAAAGAATGATAATCACTGGGAAGTGAGCGGCGTTAATGCTTCCTCTTCGGAAATAGTTTTGCCTTATCGTTTTAAAATAAAAAATTCTGATCAAAGTCGGGCAGAGATAATTGTTCGCTTTTCGGTGCAGGATAGTAATGGTGATTTGTTAACTTTTTTCGAAAAGCGTGCCGGGGTTGATATTATTAAAAACGATTTGAATTTAACGATGATTGTTAATGGTAGCCAGGGAGATCGAGCAGTTAATTTCGGTGAAACCCTCAACTACACAATTTCTTATTCTAACCGTGGTGCCAATACCCTAAAAAATATTGCTGTTAGTGCGGTGATTGATAGTTCATTGGTGGATTGGGGCACTCTTAATACCGAATCAAATGGCAAATTAAAAAATAGTATTATTACTTGGACCAAGGATGAAGTACCAGCTTTGGCAGAAATAAAACCTAGACAAGAAGGAGATTTGAGTTTCTCGGTAAAATTGAAAAAATTCTCCAGTTCTGATTTGGGAACAAATTTTTCCGTCAAAAGTTATGCGCAATTCAATGTTGATAGTAATACTTCCAATAGCGAATTCAATCGTAGTAATGTAATTAATAGCAGTTTAAATAGTGATTTAAATTTTTCTGAAAAAATTCTTTATTTTAATGAAGATAACTTACCAGTCGGTGAAGGTCCTTTGCCGCCAAAGGTAGGCGAAAAAACTTCTCTTCGTGTTTATTGGCGTCTTGATAACACTCTTCACGAATTAGACAAAACCAAAGTGTTTTTGCCTTTGCCGCCAAACACCAGCTTCGAGGGAAGAGTAAAGGTGCAGGCGGGAAGTATTTACTATGATCAGGCGACCAACCAAATAGTTTGGGACTTGGGAAGAATTCCTTTGTCGGTAGCAAAAGTTGAGGGTGAATTTAATTTAAGTTTAATCCCTACTATTAATGATAAAAATAAAATTTTAATTATTTCTCCAGGCTCAACTGTTACGGCAATTGATTTGGAAAATAATGCTGAAATAAAATTAAGTGCTGCGCCAAAAACTTCCAAACTGGAAGATGATGATATTGCCAGCTTAAGTAATTCCGGAAAAGTACAATAATTATGTTTAGTTTTCAGAAAGATAAAAAAACAAATTTACGATGTGGTAAATTAAAAACCAGGCACGGAAATTTGGCGACGCCATTTTTTATGCCTGATGCGACGCGCGGTTTTGTGAAGCTTTCAACAATGGAAGATGTTTTAAATACCAAAACTGAAGCTTTGGTAGTAAATACTTTTCATCTTTATCTCCAGCCAGGATTGGAATTAATCAAAAAAGCTGGCGGCGTTCATAATTTCATGTCTTGTCAGCAGCCATTGCTTTCTGATAGCGGCGGCTTTCAAGTTTTTTCGCTTATTCACCGCAGTCGTCAAATGGGAAAAATAGATGATCAGAAAGTAACTTTTAAATCTCCCCTGGATGGTTCTTATCATGAATTAACTCCAGAAAAATCAATCCAAATTCAGTTTACTTTGGGAACTGATATGATTGTTTGTCTTGATGATTGCCCACCAAATGATTTCTCTCATCAACAGATGAAAAAGTCAGTAGAGCGAACTTTGGCTTGGGCCAAGCGTTGCAAGGATGAATACAATCGTCAGCTTAAAAAAAGAAAAATGACAGACAACAATCGTCCTTTACTTTTTTCGGTTGTTCAAGGAGGAACGGAAATCGAGATGCGTCGTTATTGCGCCAGAGAACTGGCAAAAATTGGTTTTGATGGCTATGGTTTTGGTGCTCGGCCAATTGATGCCGAAGGAAACTTCTTGGCTGAAGTTTTATTTGAGACCGCTCAAGAAATTCCTGAGAAATCTTTGCGCTTTGCTCTCGGAGTAGGAACACCAGAAGATATTTATCGTTGCGCCTTGATGGGCTGGGATATGTTTGATTGTGTTATTCCAACCAGAGAAGGAAGACATGGCCGTTTATTCTATTTCAAGAAAAAGTTTGTTGACTTCAAAATAAATAAAAACATCACTGGACCAGTAGAAAAAGCTCCTGATTTTTACGAAACAATTAATATTTGTAATGCTTCTTGGGCGAAAGATTTTTCGCCGATTAATCCTAATAGCAAAATTCCTGAACTAAGGACTTATTCCAAGGCTTTTTTGCATCATCTTTTTCGCCTTAATGAACCCCTTGGCCAAAAATTGGCGGCCTTGCATAATTTGGAGTTTTTTCAAGAATTATTGCTAAGAATAAGGAAAATAAAGACAAAATAACTTTTTGGTAAATTTTTTTAAAAATCCTTTTAATTTTTTAGCATTTAGTTTATAATGAGTTTAGACATCCAGAAAAATGTCCTTTTTATTTTGGAAAACAAATAAAAATTAAATAATTTATATAATATTTATGTCCACAAAAATCGTTGCGACGATCGGCCCTCGTTCCGAATCTCCAGAAATGCTGAATTCTTTAATGAAAGCAGGCGTTGACTTGGTGAGAATTAATTTTTCCCATGCCTCCTATGATCAGTACAAAAGAATCAAAAAACAAATTGAAGACTATAACAAAAAAAACAAAAGCAATGTTGCTATTTTGCTTGATCTCCAAGGACCAAGAATCAGAGTTGGTGAAATGCCAGAAAGCGGCTTATCAATGAAAAGAGGTGAGGTTTATCGTTTTGAATATTCAAAGAAGCCTTATGAAGCCGGAGGAATTATTCCAATCGACAACGCTGATTTGGTGAAAGACATGAAAAAAGATGAGCCTTTGTTTTTGTGCAATGGGGCTATTGAATTAAAAGTAACAGAAATCAAAAACAAAGTTATTAGCGCCAAAGTAACCGCTGGCGGTCTTTTGTTGTCCAGAAAAGGAATCAACGTTCCTTATACCAACCTCAAAGGTGGCGGTTTGACTGCCAAAGATATCAAAGATTTGAAATTTGGGCTTAAGGCAGGAGTTGATTATGTTGGTTTGTCTTTTGTTCAAACTGAAGAAGATGTTCTTCACCTACGAAAATTAATCGGCAAAAACAAAGCCAAAATTGTTTCCAAAATCGAAAGAGCAATTGCTTTGCAAAATATCGACAAAATTATTGCTGTTTCTGATGTAATCATGATTGCTCGTGGTGATTTGGGTATTGAAATGCCAATTGAAGAATTGCCAGTGATTCAAAAAAACTTGATTCGTCATGCTCATTGGCACAACAAACCAACCATTCTCGCCACCCAAGTAATGATGTCAATGATGACCAATCCAACTCCAACTCGTGCGGAGATTAGCGATATTGCTAATGCCGTTTTTGATGGTGCAGATATGATTATGCTTTCTGACGAAACAGCGATGGGTCAATATCCTTTGGAAGCAGTAAAAATTTTAAAGAGGGTAATTGATCGCACCGAAATGAGTATCTACAAAAGAAATATTGTTGAATAAATTTATAATTAATTTTTGAAAATATGAAAATAAAATCAATAAAAGCTTGGGAGATTCTAGATTCTCGCGGAAATCCAACCATAACCGCTGAAGTGGTTTTGGAAAATGGTTCAACTGGTCGTGCTAGCGTGCCAAGTGGTGCTTCCACTGGTAGTTATGAAGCAGTAGAACTTCGTGATGGTGACAAGGGCCGCTATGACGGGTTAGGAGTATTAACCGCCGTAAAAAATGTGAACGAAATTATCGCTCCGGCTTTGATTGGTTTTGACGCTGAAGATCAAAAAGGTTTGGATCAAAAAATGATTGATCTTGATGGTACTGAAAACAAAGCCAAATTAGGCGCTAATGCTATTTTGTCTGTTTCTTTGGCTAGTGCTCGAGCTGCTGCCGCTTCTTTGAATCAGCCACTCTATCAATACTTAAGCAAATTCAATCCTCGTTTTAATGGCGTTTTTGAAATGCCAATCCCGATGATGAATGTTCTTAATGGCGGTAAACATGCCAATTGGGCTACTGATATTCAGGAATACATGATTTTGCCAATTGGTGCCAAGGATATTAATGGGGCAGTGAGAATGTGCGCAGAAATTTATCAAGCTCTAAAAAAACTTCTCAAAAGTCGTGGTTACGGAATAAATATTGGTGATGAAGGAGGATTTGCACCAGCAGTTTCTTCCAATGAAGAAACTTTCCGTTTACTTTCCGATGCCGTGGTTGCTGCCGGTTATTCTTTGGGCGAAGAAATTGTTTTTGGTATTGATGCTGCTGCAACTGAATTTTTTGCTGATGGCGTTTATAATTTGAAAAAAGAAGGGAAGACTTTTTCTTCTTCAGAGATGATTAGTTTCTATCAAGAATTGGGAGAAAAATATCCGATTATTTCTTTTGAAGATGTTTTGGCGGAAGATGATTGGGCTGGCTTCAAAGCTTTTTCCGAAGCTTTCAATAATGAAGTACAATTAGTTGGTGATGACCTCTATGTTACTAATGTTTCTCGTTTACAAAGAGGAATCGATGAAAAAACTTCCAACTCCATTTTGATTAAATTAAATCAGATTGGTACTTTGACGGAAACTATTTCAGCCATCAATTTGGCTTTGGAAAACAAAATGACTGCGGTTATTTCACATCGCAGTGGTGAAACTGATGATTCTTTCATCGCTGATTTATCAGTAGCAATGGGCACTGGTCAAATAAAAACTGGTGCACCAGCTCGCGGCGAAAGAACCGCTAAATATAATCGCTTAATAGAAATTGAAGCGGAATTGGGAGAAAAAGCAGTTTATGCCAATCTTCCTTTCGCTATTTATTAATTTTTTTGGCGTTTAAGAAAAATAATGGTTAAAAAAATTGCTAAAGAATTTATTGTTTTTTTATCGTCTGCGTTTTTTTTGCTGCTCGCAGCTCATTTTTTGTACTATTATTTATTAGTTGATGTTCTTTCTTTTTTGCCGGTTTTTCCTTTTTCGGCAGTAATCACTTTTCTAGTTTTTTCCTTTGTCGTTATTTTTATTGAAAAGTTTATCGTTAAACGTTTTGATAATGATTATAATCGAGCGCTTTATTTTATTGCAGCGATTTGGCTGGGAATTGCTTGGCAATCTTGTTTAATTTATTTAGGTCTAGCAATTGTTCGCTTTTTGCTTTCTTTTTATTGGCCAATAAGCCCAGAACTTTTTGCTGGATTATTCTTTTCCTTAACCGCTCTTCTTTCTTGGCGTGGATTTTATGATGCTTTCCATATTAGATTCAAAAACATTGAATTAGAAATTGAAAATTTGCCTGATTTTTGGGTGGGTAAAAAAGTTATTCAATTGTCTGACGTCCATTTGGGAGCAATTTATCGTCAAAAATTTTTAAGTAAAATTGTGAAAATGGTTGCTCAAGTAAAACCGGAAGCGGTTTTGATTACTGGTGACCTGTTTGATGGAACTGATGGTGATTTTTCGGAGGCCGGTAAGCAATTACTGAGAATGCCTGCTCCTCAAGGTGTGTTTTTTGTTTATGGCAACCACGAGAATCGTCTTGGCCGCCTAGGAATTTTGAGTCATCTAACCGGCACCGGTATGGAATTATTGGATGATCGTCTGGTTGATGTTCAGGGTTTGCAAATTATTGGTGTTAGTTTTCCAAAAGAGGGAACAAAAAATTTTGATCTTGCTGGTAAAATTAAATCCCTACCTGGTTTTAATCAAGACCAGCCAAGTATTTTAATGTTTCATGAGCCAATTCAATTTGAAGAAGTTTCCAAAATTGGTGTCGATGCCTATTTGGCTGGGCATACTCACTACGGACAAATGTTTCCTTTCAATTATGTTTCCGATTTTGTTTATCACGGTTTTTCCAAGGGGGTCGCAAAATTTAATCAGTTAACCGCTATTATTTCTAGCGGCGTGGGAACTTGGGGACCACCTTGTCGAACAATGAGCTACGGAGAAATTGTGGTTATCACTTTATTAAAAAAATAATTTTAATTTATATGGACATTTCGTTGTTACATGGAGCATTGAAAGAAGAAAAAAAATTTCGTCACACCCAAGCCGAAAAAGCAGTTTTTGTTGATTTGATTGATGACTGGTCACAGGCCAGTGTTTTTCCTCTTGCTCTGCGTGAAAAATTAAATCAAGAATGTCCTTTGGAAATTAAAGCAGAAACTACTGGTGGTCAAAGCAAAAATAGTGTGGTCAAAGCTTTAATTACTCTTGCTGATAATGAACAAATTGAAACGGTTTTAATTCCGCAAAAAGATGGTCGTTATGTAGTTTGTCTTTCTTCACAAGTTGGTTGTCCGATGGCTTGTGTTTTTTGTGCGACCGGTATGCAGGGTTTTACTCGTAATTTAAGAGCAGAGGAAATTATTGAACAATTTTTATTCTGGTCCAGATATTTGAAAAAATTTGGTGGCAAAATTGATAACGCCGTTTTCATGGGGCAGGGCGAGCCGTTTTTGAATTACGAAGAAGTAATGAAGGCAATCAAGATTTTGAATGATCCAGAAAATTTCAATTTTGGGGCGCGTCGTATTTCGATTTCTACCGCCGGGATTGTTAACGGAATAAAAAGATTCTCCGGTGAAAATCTACAAGTTAATTTGGCGATTTCTCTTCATGCGCCAAGTGATGCTTTACGCTCCAATATTATGCCAGCCGCTGGGCAAACACCGATTAAAAAACTGTTAGCGGCAGTTGATAATTATATTGAAAAAACTGGTCGTCGAGTGATGTTTGAATATCTTTTGATTAAAGAAGTTAACGATCGTGATGAAGATGCACAACTACTCGCCAAACTTCTCAACAAACCTTTATATTTATTAAACTTAATTCCTTATAATCAAACCGGTCGTTTTCAACCTAGTTCACCAGCCAGAATAAAAAGATTTCAAGAGCTAATTGAAAGAGCTGGTTTGCCGGTGACGATGCGCCATAGCCTTGGCCAAGAAGTTGATGCCGCTTGCGGTCAATTAGTTGGTAAAAGAAAAAATAAAAAATAAAAATATGTTTAATCTAAATCCTTTGCCGTTTGAAAAAAAATCTCTTGAACCTTTTATTTCTGAAAAAACTTTGGATTTTCATTACGGCAAACATCATCAAGCTTATTTGGATAATCTAAATAAATTAATTATTGGTACAGATTTAGAAGATTTATCTTTAATTGAAGTTATCAAGAAAACTGCCGCTAATCCAGATCAGAAAAATATTTTTAATAATGCCGCCCAAGTTTTTAATCATGACTTTTTTTGGCATAGTTTGCGAGCAGAAGCGGGAAACAAAGAAATTCCCGAAGAGTTTTTATCTTTAATAATTAATTCTTTTGGCAGTTTGGATAATTTTAAAGAATTATTCAAAACTTCTGCTTTGACCCAGTTTGGTAGTGGTTGGGTTTGGTTGGTAAAAACTGATGATAAGTTAGAAATTATTAAAACTTCTAACGCTGAACCAGTTTTTTTGCAGCAAGTTAAACCACTATTAGTTATTGATGTTTGGGAACATGCTTATTACTTGGATTATCAAAATCGTCGCGGAGATTTTGTTTCGGCAATAATTGAAAATTTATTGAACTGGCAATTTGCTTTAGAAAATTTAAAGAAATAATTTATGACAGAAAAACAAAGACAAAACAAATTAAAAAGAAAAGAGCGCGAACCATACACCACTATTTATTTAATTCGCCATTGTCATCCAAATTACGATCTGGAGTCAGTTGTTGGTTCGGATAATATGCCTTTGTCAAAAAATGGTATAAAGGAACGTCGCTTGTTAACCAAAAAATTGCTTACTTTGGATATTGATAGAATATATTCCAGTCAATTTTTGAGAGCAAAAGAAAGTGCTGCCTTATTCGCTGAACAGACTGGTAAGAAAGTAAAAATTGATGCTCGTTTTAATGAAGTTGATTGGTTGGATTGGTATCGAGTAAAATTTTTTAATATCTCGGAAAAAAATCGCCACAAACATTTGAAAGATTATCGACGCCTTGATAAAGAACTGGACAAAATTCAGGCAGCTTCTCGGGCAACCTTGGCCGATATTTTCAAAAAGAATAAGGGTAAAACGATTGCTATTTTTTCTCATGGTAATGTGATCAAATCTATTTTTACCGGCATTATGAATTCTGATGTTATTGGTTTCTTGTCTTTGGAAGTTTTTCAGGCCTCAATCAGCAAATTAATGATTGATAAAAATGGAGTAGTAAAAATAAATCTAATTAATAGCGTTAATCATTTACGTCAGGAGCCACAAGAAGACCTGTTTGTTACCTTAAAAGAATAAATTTAAAAAATATTAAAAAACACTCTTTACTGAAGAGTGTTTTTTAGTTGAGTTTTTTAGATTATTTTTTTTGAAATTTTTTTATTAGCCAATAAATTCCAGAAGATATTGAGTAGTAATAAAATAAATTTAAAATTAATAAGAAAGCTGCCACAAATGATCCAATAATTAAAGATCCAATTTCTCTAGGGTCCCTAGCAATTAAAGAAAATAAATAAGAGATATTTTTAGCGATGAAATTAATTGGGATATCAAGAAAAAATTGTTTAGGTTCTCCCGTTCCGGAATGTAGAGTGTAATAATAGTTAAAAAATGTCAGCAAAAAAAGAAAAAAGAAGGTTAAAATAAATTTTGTTTTATTTGGTTTAAAAAAATTTTTCATAT
>CAZCFX010000002.1:8708-31698 GCA_964498085.1 uncultured Gammaproteobacteria bacterium | reverse complement strand
TATTAGTGTCAACCAAAACTAGATTATCAGAAAAAGCTTTTGAAACATCATCTTTAAAAGACAAGTTCCAGGTTAAAGGATTGCCATTTGGATTGGTTATTTTTACATAACCATTAAATTCTTTATTAACTTCCCCCTGGAGATTAAAAGCTTCAAAAGCTAAACCGGAAGAAATTGTTGTTGACCCTAATTTTACCGAACAGGCAGAAGTCTTCAATGAGCCATCAGCAGTATTAAAATTTCCGGCCGATTCCATTGAGGCGCAAATTTTGTATTGACTACCACTGTTTTGTGATTGATAAGCTAGCGCTAAACTATTGTCCGGAAATTTTAAATCGGGATCAGTCTTGATGGCTGAAGTACTTAAATTTTTATTCCAACAAGTAATGGGATCGTAACCTGTAATTCTAACATCTGAAGAACAAGAACCCAATTTGTTAATTGGATCAACCAGTGATTTATCCAAACCTAATTGAGTGGCAAAAGTATTCTGCCAACTTGGCCAAGTAGAAACAGTTAAGTGAGGAATATAACTTCCAGTTGGCAAATCAGGAAATTTGCCATTGGCTTCGTGATATTTGTTTAGAGAATCTTTAATTTCCGCCAAAGTTGCTAAGCGTTTTACATCTCTAGTTACTTTTGCTTTCAAGCTATCGCAAAAACCGACCAAACAATCTGAATCAATCAAACAAGTAGAAGTAGCGGCGACGGTGTAGGCACATTTTCCTGGACTGGTTAAATTATTATTAAATTTCCAATTAGCAATAATCTGCGCCAAAGCATCAGTGGTGCCGGCTTTGGAATCTTGGTTATAAGAAATTAAATAAATATTAGTATGAATTGTTGTGCCAACGATATTGGTGGCATTAACATAAACCGTACGCCCATCACGAATTGCTTCATAGCCATCAACTATCAAATATTGTGGCGAACCAGAAAAACCCTGCTTCAAATACCAGTGTTCAATACCATAATGCTCAACATTTGGCAGAATACGGATTGCAACCGCATCCAAATTTTGTTCAACGGCATTAGTGCTAGTGGCGGCCTGCCCAAAACGAGCAAAAAAGATGCTCGAAATCGCAAACAAAAGAAAAAGCCAATAGCAATTTTTACCTTTAATAACTGGTTGAAACATTGGTGGTTTCATATAATCAAGATTTTTTTAACTAAAATAATTATACCACAAATTAATTTTTACGGAAAAAATAATATTCTTTTAAAACACCAGGAATACAAGCAGCGTTGTCTTCACAATCAGAACTAGACTGACATTTCCTCATGGAATCATTGCTGCAAATTTTTTCATCTAATTGTCCAGGAATTTTTGCTTCATCTATTTCTGGCAAATCATCTTCTTTGCCCGGATCGCCAGCATCGCGACAGTAATAGAAGTCATATTGAAATGGGTTGGTGTTAGCCAAATCTTGCCAAGGAGCCCAAGTTCCATCGCTTTTTACTCTTGGCCAAGGATTAGCACAGACAAAAATAAATAATTCTGCGCTGGATTTTTTACCATTACCACCAAAATATTGATTATTTGTTGGCATTTTAACAGTGCTATAAATTAGAGTTTTTGCATCACTAACTTTATCGGAAGCAGTGGCAATAATTTTATTGCCAACAAAAGGAGCTGAAGCAGAAACCAAAGATGGGTCCGCCACCTTAAACTCCCAAGTCCAAGAATAACCAGTAACCGGATTTAATAATTGATTATCGGAACTATAAGCATTAGCGGTAAATACTTTATCGCGATCATCTTTTGAATCAAAAGCGGCTCGTCCGTAAGTGTCATCACTAGTATCATTGGTGATCGTAGAGAATAAATATTGATCAGGAGTGATGGTGGTATAATCAATTTGGCAGATATCACTTTTGGTAGTAAAGCTGCTAGTAAAAGCTTGATAAGAAGCGCCATTAATTTTTGTTCCCTCCTCTTGATTTCCGCTATTTTGCAAAAGGTTGATTAACTCGTCAATTTTCGTATTAATTTTTTCAGCTAATCGATCTCTTTCTTTTTTGTTTTCTAATAATTCATCTTGGTATTCTCGCTTGTCTTTTAAATAAACTTGTTCACGATAATAAGCAACCTTATCTTTAATCTCTTCTAATTTAACAATCTCATCTTTTAACTCTTTTGGTTGTCCCAAAAAGCTATTAATTTCTAAGACAATATCATTATTTCTTTTGCGTTCCACTTCATCAAATTTGTTATTTGATTCTATAATTTCTTCCGGCTTTCTTTCTTCTTCAGCTTCTCTTATTTGTCTATCTAAATCTTTCAATTCTTTTTCAAAATTATTTAGTTCATTCAACCAAGATTGTTCTTGATTGCCTAAAGAGTTTTGTTTTTCAATAACCAAACCAACACCATCAATACTTAGAACACCAGCATTGTTGTCATTTCCTTTCACAAAAATTAAGTATTTTGTATTTTTGGCTAATACTGTTTTTGGGTTAATAATCAAAGAAGTTGAAGTGCCATAATTTTTTGTTACTTCAGAAATCTGAATATTAACTGGAATTTGGCAATAAGCATGATCCGCAGTATTGTCTGCCAAAGCAGAATCCTTTCTGAAAATATTAGCAATTGAAGCAATGATTTTTTCTACAAAATTCAAAGTTTTGACGAAAACATTTTCTTTCAAACTTTCTGTGGCCAAAGGTGTGCTACTTGGGCATTTGTAACCTATTGGATGTTCTTCTAATAATTTAACACTATCATTATTAATGCTAACAGAATCCATTGGACGATCAAAAATTACTTCGATACCAGTATTGCGACAAATATTATTAGCTCCGGCTTTTGGCGAAACTTCTTTTATTGATGGTTTTGGATAACAGCAAGAATCTGTGCCACAACCAATATTGCCACCGCCGCATTCTTCGTCTTTGGTACAACCACAGCAAAGACCACGAGAGGCACCACTACAATCTCCTTTGTTTGGATAGCAAGATAATTTTGCATTAATTGCCTGGCAAGAAGCATTATCTCCCGGAGTACAACAACAAACACCACATTCACCATTTGCGGAAGGGGTGTTGGAATCAATTTTTGTTCCGGCAGAATTGATACAAGAAAAAGGATTGCTAAAAGCGCCACCGCAAACAGAAACGTCGCAAGTATAGGCGGTATCTGCTGATCCAGTGTTATTACAATTTAGCCCCAAACCAGAACCGTTTCCTGTATTAGAGTCACAAGCCTTTTCACAACTAGCAACTGTTGAATAAGCGCCATTAATAGTTGGCGTAGTTGAAGCACATTTTTTATCACCAGTCGTTGAACAATCATAATAAGCACAGTAACCATCTTCTCCATTTACCAGATCTCCTTGGCCACCACGGCAAACTGCTTTGCCATTTACTTTATTTTTGGCATCAAGACAGCAAACATCGGAATGTTCTTTGCAACCAGTTTCATCAAGAGTGGAACAATCTACACAAGCACCAGAAGGGAAAGAGCTGGAAACTGCACAGAACTGACCATTATGACCAGAACAATTACAAGCAGCATCGCGAGAAGCCGTATCATTACCAGCGGCATAACAACCAGAACATTTTCCTAAACCAGAATTGTCATTTTGATTATCACCACCACAAGTACCGCTACAAATTAAAGGAGCACAACAATCTTGATTGCCATTGCCAATTTGGCAACAACATTCACAAGATGGTGCTTCATCAATAGTACAGCGACCCAAAGAATTACAGACTTCATTTCCCTTACATTGAATTCTGATTGCACATTTCCCATCAATAAATTCTTCTCCTGAAGCGCAAAGAGCACAATTATCTTCCCTGGATAATTCGCCGATAGATCTTCCTTTGGCGCAAAGACCATTATTAATCTTAATCCAACCATCAATACAAGACCTATCGGAAGAATAGACTAAACGATTTCGTTTATTGTACTCCGGTAAAGTTTTACAAAAAGAATCTTTTTGCGATTCATCACTCCATGGTAAATTAGCTGCTTTCAAACAAAGTCCATCAGTGGCTTCATAACCATCTGGACAACAAGCACCTTTGTCGACGGTAATTATTTCAGAACCAGAAGAGCATTTCCCTGGAACATTTGGACAAGATTCATTTGTCTGACAAGAACCAGCCTCTCTTGATTTGCCAAGACAGCTATTGGTAATATCCGGAGGAGTTGAGGTGCTAAAACCATTATCAAAAGCGGTAGTAAAAGCCCATTCAAAAACTGAACCACTAACATCATTCAAACAATCAACTAAATTTCTGGCACATTGTCCTTTTTTGGCAGTGTTTTCCCCGCAGCAAACACCGAGAAAACAATCATCATCTTTTTGACATGAACCAACTTGAAAATTAACCAAATTACTATTTTCTAATCTCACTCTTCCAGAAACTGCCCCGTCCGGAACAGTTACTTCAACTTTATCTACTCGTCTGCTGGCTGAAATTGTTGAAGTTGCTAACACCGAATTAAAATAAACATTTGCTAAAGCGCCATTGGAGCCAAAGTTTTCACCAAAAAGAGTAGTTTTGGAACTAACCGGACCTCGATTTGGATCAATACGACAAATACCTGGATCCAATTGTTGGCCAGGGTTAAAAGTAAAATACAAGCCACTTCTTGAAGAATCAATATCCCAAGAATCAGTTAAAACTCTCACTGCACTAGTGGCTAAATTAATATTCTCAGGAACTTTCACTAATATTTCTTTATCAGACCACAGAGAATAACTACATTCTTCCGGAAATTGATATATTGCTTCTTTGTCACCAAAGAATACTTTTCCGTTCCCTCTGGTGTTGCCAAAATTGCTACCGCTAATAGTGACGTATTGTTCGGCTGGACCAGAATCAGGAGAGATAGCAGTGATACTCGGTGCCGGAGGAAGGTCGTTTAATTTTGTGAAGTATAAAAAATTACTTTTTAATTTTCCATTACCAACAAACAAACTGTTTCCACCAGCATAAACACTCGGCACGGTTGAAGAGCCATAATTATTATCAACAAGATTTTTTTTGCCACCAATATTTTCCTGGTAATTTCCAAAAAATACTGAAGAATTTTTCAGGTTATTTCCAAAGAAAGAAAGATTGTCATTAGTTTGAGCGGCATTTGGCGTCAAAGAACAAAGCCCCGGACGAGCAATACTATTTTTTAGGAAGTTAGGAACTTTTGGTCCTTTGTCGTCATTAGTTGAATCTTGTTCGCCATTTCTCGAAATAATAATTTCCCCATTTTGAACGCCGCTTGGTATAACAACCACTAATTGATTATTGGCCGAGTTAACACATTGAGGATAAGTTTCAGCCGCACTTCTGGCAACCACACCACCAATCGTGACTCGCTGATTGTTTGTGATATCAACTATTGAAAAATCATCAATATATAAAGAAGTACCATTTCCTGTTGGACCATCAACTAAAACAAATTTAAACTTTTGAGAATTGCTAGCCGACAAAGAAGCAAGAGGAACAAATAGTGAGCGCTGATTGGTGTATTGGCCAGGACTAATAACAGAAACTTTTGTGTTATTAAAATAGATTTCTAAATTATTTGTGCTAGCACCTTGATAAGTCAATTGAATTCCGTAAAGATGACCGTTAACAAAATTTTGTCCGCTGGTCAAAGAATAAACTACTTCTGCTTTACTATTTAAACCATCAACATTGCCTGGAAATTGTTTAAAAAACAAAGAAGAACTCTGTTGGATTGGAGTTTTGGCAATTAAAATTTTTGCCGAAGAACCAACTTGTAAATCGCTAAAGGCTGGACCGTTTGGAACTTGCTGATCCGAATAACTTTCAAAATTTTCTAAAAATATTTGTTGATTGCCAGAAGCTTTATTAAAATTCTTTCCAAAAATAGTGAGGAAATTTCCCTCTTTGCCGTTAGGAGCGGAGGTGTTACAAACTGAACCTGGACAATCAGAAGAAGAACTACAAGCTTTGTTAAGATCATTTTCACAATAGCCACCAACTGGGCTGACACCAGAAATAATCATCGGACCTTCACAAAGACAAGAACTTGGATTACAAGTTAAGCCAGCGGCACAACTATTTCCATTGACATCACAAGAACCATCTGAATTGAGACCGCAAGAATCGCCGTCCTGACTTTTGTTTTCACACAAACAATTGGCATTACAAAATTTGTCTTCAGAGCCACAAAGGTTGTCGTTCGGCTGGCAAACTCCCAAATCCAAACTACCATTACAGCTAATTGGCGTGGTAGTTGAGTGGGTACAATCATAATTAGCACAAGTAGAAACACCATTGTTGCAAACCGTTCTTCCGTTACAAAAACAAGGCAGGCCAGCCACACAAGTTGTGCCAGGATCGTCTGAGTCAACATTACCACCCTCACCGGTGCCAACAAGCTTGGTGATAACAAAATAGGCAATTCCCCAAGCAGATAAAATAATCACCAAACCAATCAAACCACTTTTTAGAATTTTTTTAGCCTTATCAATTTCCGTTTCGTTACCATTGCTTTTCATCCAAACAAAACCACCATAAAGAACAATCCCGACCGCCAGAATTCCCAAAAAGGTTAGGGCCAAATTAATAATCCTAATTGCCGCTTCACGGGGATTGGTGTCGGATAAAACAATATTTTCATCAACCCGATCAAGGCCAGCTTCGACCGTCGATTCTGCTGAAACAAAACTAGCCACTGAAAACAAAGCACCGCAGAAAAAAACAATGAATAAAATTCTTTTAAATTTTTTCATAAATAAAAATAAAAAACTGAAAAATTATTGGCAATTACCTGCTGCGTCCAAACCTAAAGCATTACTGGTTGGCGAACCAAAACAACAAGAAGGATTGTTGTTGTCGGCATTACATTCAATACTACCGCTTGGACGAAAACAATTTTGATAAATATCACGAACCCCTGAACCGGTTTGAGCATTAAAGGCACTGGCTGAAGAAAATACTGAATGATTAATTTTGACATTTGTTTTTGCCGTATCACCACTTTCAGAAAAAATATTATCAGAAGAAATCCAGTAACCAACTGGCTGGCCAAAACTTAAAATATTAATAAATTTGTGAGTAAATTCTTCTTGACCGTTATTGATTGTTTTGGCGCCGGTAATTAAAGAAGAGTTTAACATTAAACGGTTAAAAGCAAGAGAAACTGGCGTATTGAGATCAGCGTCGTTGGTGTTGTTGGTTGGTGAAATAGAAGTAATTTTTGGAGCGCTGGAAATAATTTTATCACTCACAAAAAATGACCATTGAAAATTATCTTTACCGATTGAGTTGCTAATGTTTTCATTGAAAATACTTTGTGGACCATCGGCATAAGTATCACGATTACCATCAAATGAGTTTCCGGAAGCATCAACAATTCCTTTGAAAGATAAGACATCAGCAGCCGGATAAAATTTTCCCGAAGCATTGGCACAAGATTTTGCTACCAAAAGATCGCGGCAACTATTGAATGGATTTTTGATACTGCAATCATTATTACTAGCACACTTCTCCAAATTTGCTGCAATCAAAAGCACTTTTAATTTTGATTTTTTTGGCAAACAATAAATTTTTTCACCACAACCATTAACAGCACATTCATCATTAGACAAAAACTCTAGAGTCTTGTAGTCACTAGATAAAACAAATTTACCTGGAACTAATTTGCCGTCGCTTTCGTTAACAACTTGAATAGTGCTGCTGACATAATCCGAAGGACCAGTGATGGTTAGTGGATTTAACTCTTTACTAAAATTAATCTGAATAGCCGAATTCATTGGTTGATCAGGATTCCCCTTGGTGGATAAGACTTCACTGATTTCCTCTCCACCAACAAAAGGAGTAATTGAGGCGGCATCAGAACGAGCAGAAGATATTGTTGAGTTGCTTTGCAAGCCAGGTTTGGCAGTAATTACTATTACCCCATTTTCATTTTTGACTGAAGCAAATATTCCGGAAGCAACAAGCTCATTAATAATTTTGGTGGTAGCAGCACTGGCTGCAAGAGTACTCGAAAAAGAAATTACTTTATCAGATATGGTAATCTGATCAGCTGGATAGGGTTTGTTGACTGTAACTTCCCAGGAATTGCCAGCAACTACATTATCTATTTTAAAACTAAAAAAATTGGAAAAATTAACAAAATATTTGTTGTCCTGCCTTACGGGTTGGCCAGCACCAATAGCCCTCCCTTCATTAGTGGAAAGAATAAAATTTTTGCCAGAATCTACATAAACCTTAAAAACATCACTAGTTGAACTAGAGATTTCTTGATAATTAGTACTCATGGCAAAAGAAGTAGCATCAATATTTTCTGAGTTTCCTATTTTTTCATAGGAGAAAGAAACACTTTTGGCTGGACCAAGGGCTCTTAAAATTTTTATTTTGCCGACCGCTGATTCACCTTCCACTTTTCGATAATCATCTTGCTCATTATCTATTGGAGGAAAAACGCCATTTTTCACCACCATTGGCGGAACCAAGTCAACTAAACCATTTACCGAAAAACCCCACTCCAAATAAGTTGGCTGGCATTTACTAAAAATATTTTCATTTCGTAAATTTTTTACTTGACCAGTTATTTTTACGAGGTATGGCACGGAAACATTGGCTTCTCCTAAATATTCTTTTGGTAAAATGACAATGGTTTTTTTGTCGTAAGACAAACCAACAGTAGCGTTGGTTAAATTGGTGTTGTTACTATTGCAACCAGAAGCACCACAGGCATTACCAAGATCTTTTTTGAAAATTTGAATTGCTTCTGGATTAAGTTGATTACAGGAATCAGAACAAGCGCAAGAGCCATTAGCATTACGACAAATCGACTCTGGAAGAATTTCTTCCTTGAAGGTCACCATGATTGAAGAATTTCTTGGCACATTTGATTTTTCGGCGCTTGGATAAAAATTCTCTACAACACAGGCACCAACTGCTCCCAAGCCAATTTGGTAGTTTTGCGCTGATCTGGAAGGTCCATCAGTAATACCATTACCACTACCACCACCGGTTAATTGTCTTAAAATAAAAGCAGCAATTCCCCAAGAAGATAAAATTATTATTAAGCCGATTAAGGCGTTTTTTAGAATTCTTTTGGCGGTTTTTATTTTGTCTTCACTACCATTACTGGTCATCCAAACAAAACCTCCATAAATTACCAAAGAGACAGCAATAATTCCCAAGAACATCAAAATAACATTAATTATTTTGACCGCCATTACAACTGGGCTGGTGTTGCTCAAAATAATATTGTTATCAACTTTATCTAAACCAGATTCAATAGGGTCTGCCGCAAAAACAAAAGCGACCGGCACCAAAAAAGCAATTGTGATCAAAAAACTGGCTAACAATTTGAAGCGTTTTTTCATGAGAATAATTCTCGGAAAAATTAATTCCGAGTTAATAAATATTGGTCTTTTCTTTTTGACGGTCAAGCATTTTTAGGCTATAATTTGGTAGTATAAAAAAGCTTGATACACAGATTTATTTTAACACAAAAATTTAAATTAGTGAAACAAAAATGACCATTGATCGCGTCATCAAAAAATTTAATGATAACAATCCAGATATTGATGCTAGCATCTTGTATTTAGCTTATGATTTTGCCGAAAAAGCTCACCGTGGACAACTAAGAAAAAGCGGCGATCCATACATTGTTCACCCTCTTCATGTCGCTTATTTGTTGGCAGAGATGAAGGCTGATTTGGCGACCATTACCGCTGGTGTTATTCACGATGTTCCGGAAGATACCGACGTCACTATTGAAGAAATCAAGGAGAATTTTGGTTCAGAAGTGGCCAATTTAGTAAAAGGCGTAACAAAATTAGGAAAAATAAAATATCGTGGCCTAGAAAGATATCGTGAAAACCTGAAAAAAATGTTTTTAGCCATGGCGACAGATATCAGAGTTATTTTTATAAAATTCTGCGATCGTCTTCATAACCTAAGAACTTTGGACTATTTACCACCAGAAAAACAACAGCGAATTGCCAAGGAAACTTTGGAAATATATGCCCCAATTGCTGGAATTTTGGGAATTTGGCGTCTCAAATGGCAAATGGAGGATTTGTGTTTCAAGTTCCTTTATCCAGAAGAATTCAATAAATTAGAATACAAATATGAAGTTGAAAAAAAGGCAGAAAGAAATAATTTTTTCAACATCATCAAAAAAAATCTTACCCCTCAATTGAAGGATGCCGAAATAAAAAATGAAATTGAAGTCAGATTCAAGCATCTTTATAGTATTTATCAAAAGATGAAAAATAAAGAGCGAAATTTTGACGAAATTTATGATGTTTTTGCTCTTAGAATAATCGTTGATAATATTAATGATTGCTATAAAGCGCTTGGTATTATTCATACTATTTGGAAGCCAAAACCAAATCGCTTCAAAGATTATATTGCCGTACCAAAACCAAATGGTTATCGCAGTCTTCACACCACTGTTTTTGGACCAGAAGGAAAGTTGGTAGAATTTCAAATCCGAACCAAAGAAATGCACGAAGAGTCGATTTATGGTTTATCGGCTCATTGGTACTACAAAGCTCAACGCCAAGAAGATGTTAAAAACCAACCCGCTTGGATTAAGGAAATTATTGATATTCAAAAAGAATTTAATGACACTAATGATTTTGTAAAAAAAATACAATTAGACGTCTTTCATGATCGAATCTTTGTTTTTTCACCAAAAGGAGACGTGATTGAATTACCAGAAGGATCAACTGCTATTGATTATGCCTATGCCATTCATAGCAAAATCGGCAATAGTGCAGTTAGAGCCATGGTCAATGAAAAAATTTCTCGACTTGATCAAAAATTAAAAAATAGTGATGTTGTTGAAATTATCACTGAAAAAAATAAAAGTTATCCAAGTAAAGATTGGCTGAAGTTTGCCAAAACCAAAAAAGCACGCGAATCCATCAAGCAACACGCCAAAAAATCCACCTTTGCCAGCATCAAAAAATACATTCCGGGAATTGGAAAAAAATAATAAAAAAAGAAGGCTCCAAGAGCCTTCTTTTTATTTACCAACAAACGAAAAATTAACGATTATTCATCTGAGTTTCTTCTAACTTACCAGTCTTGCGTAAAAATTCTTTTTCTTTGCTAAGCTTGATGCTTGTCAAAGCAGAAATTTTTAACTGGCGTTTGTTTTTTTTCGGTTTTAAGTGTTGAATGGAACGAGCTTTTTCGAGTCTTTTGCTATTCTTCAAGCCTTTCTTGAATTTTCTCAAAAAACTTTCAAAGCTTTCTCCAGGTTTTCTTTTAAAATCAGCCATAAAATCCACCTCCCTTTCTAAGTGTGTTTAATAATGTTTATTAACTTGCTCTCATTATTGCTTAAATCTATTTTTTTTGCAAGTTTTTCCTTTATTTTTTTGATTGGCACAATTTCTTGAACTGTGGAATCCATATCACGCATCAAAATAGTTTCATCCATTACCTCTTTTTTGCCCATGATTAAAGAAATTTTTGCCTTTGCATTAACTGCCTCTTCCATTTGAGTTTTTAGGCTGTCAGTGGAGAAAGATTGGCGAATTTTGAAGCCAGCTTGGCGTAATTCATCAAATAATTGCAAAGATTTTAATTTGGCAACATCGCTCAACTGGGCAATAAAAACCAAATTATCTTCTGCTCCTGGCAAAGGATAGTGATGATCACGCATTTTGTTGGCAGTTCTTTCCAAACCGATTGCCAAGCCAACCGCTGGGGTTGGTTTGCCGCCCATACCTTCTACTAAAGAATCAAAACGTCCACCGCCAGCAAGAGAGTGCTTTCCTTGAGCAACGCCAGATTCATTAACTGGCCAGAATTCAAAGACAGTATCATTGTAGTAATTCAAACCGCGAACTAAAAATGGGTTGAAATTGTATGGAATATCTAATTCGTCCAAATATTCACAAACCTTCTTGAAATGATCGCGACTTTCTTCGGACCAAAAATCAGCAATTTGTGGAGCTTCTTCACGCAATTTAATACAAGACTCTTCTTTGCAATCCAAGAGGCTAAGGATGTTTTTTAATAAATTAATTTTGCAATGGTGGCAAGCTTTGGAGCGACGACCACGTTCACGATAAAAAGCAGATAACTTATGAGCATATTCCTTGCGGCATTCAGCTCCACCCAAGCTATTGATTTGCACTTGGATGTTTATTCCTAAATCTTTGAAAAAATGATAAGCCAAACTAATTACCATTGCTTCGGCAATTGGTTTTTTATCTTTAATAATTTCTATTTCAAATTGAGTAAATTGACGTTGAGAATTGTTCTGTAATTTTTCATTACGAAAAACTGAGCCAATTGAAAAAACTCGCCAAGGAGATTCTATCTCGTCTAATTTTTGTTCAATGTAATGACGAACAATTCCTTGAGTTAATTCTGGACGCAAACACATTCTTTCATTTTTTTCACCAGCCAAAGCATAGAGTTCTTTTTCTTTGGCAACTCTGGTGCTTTTTTTGTATAAATCAATATTTTCCAAAATTGGTGTTTCTAAGTGTTCAAAACCATAACAAAGACAAAGCTCTTCTGCTTTGCGACGTGCAACATCAAAATATTGACTATCGACAACAGAATAATCTTTCATGCCAAACATTCTGGCATAACTTTTTTGACTTCTTCTTTCCGGCTTTTTAACTAGCTCCGGTTTTGCTGCTGAATGATGCCCAGCAGAATTAGTCTTTTTTTCTTTGGCTTTTTGCATATTTTTAATATTTAGGTGTTTGCGTAAATAAAGCAATTTTATTTAAAGGCAGACCGCGCAATAATACTTTGCCGACCAAAAAACTTTTATCAATTGGACCAAATGATCTTGAATCTTTGGAGAACATACGATTATCTCCCAAGACAAAATATTCTTTTTCGCCAATATTTATTTTTTCACTCTGGCCAGCTCCGTTAACCAAAGTCTTGGTGTCATCAGGTAAATAACTTTCATTGAGCTTCAAGCCATCTGGGTTTTCTTGATTGTAAATATATACTGAACCATTTTTGATTTGTACCGCTTCACCTGGCAAACCAATTACTCTTTTAATAAAATATTCCTGAGGATCTTCTGGATAACGGAAGACAACAATCTGTCCTCGTTGTGGTTCATTAAAACGATAAGAAATTTCGTCAACAATCAAATATTCACGATCGTGAAAATTTGGCACCATTGATTCGCCCTTAACATAAAAAGGAACAATCAAAAAATAACGAATTGGCACAATAATCGCAATTGTGATAATCGCTACTTTAACCAATTCCCAAACGTAGAGAGCTGCTTTTTTAAACATAAAAAAATAATAAAAAATTTTGAGCTGCTTAACCTTTTAAGTCTATCACGAAAGTAACCCTGGGGCAATAATCATTGCGTCACCGTAGCTAAAAAAACGATATTTCTCTTCAACGGCTGTTTCGTAAGCGGTAAAAATCTGATCCTTGCTCGCCAGAGCAGAAACTAACATTAAAAGGGTTGATTTTGGCAAGTGAAAGTTGGTAATCAGACCATCAATCACTTTAAATTGATAACCGGGACGGATAAAAATGTCTGTAAATTTGGCAAATCCTTCAGTTTTCCCATTTTTTGACCAATCTGGTTCATTAGCCCAAGCTTCCAAGGTGCGACAAGCAGTGGTTCCAACCGCGAATACCCTTCTCCCTGATTTTTTGGCCGCTAAAATTTCCTGAGCGGTTTCCGGAGAAATTTCTGCATATTCACTGTGCATTTTGTGCTCATTAAGATTTTCTGCCTTGACCGGTAAAAAAGTTCCCAAACCAACATGCAAAGTAATATTCAATATTTCTACACCCGAAGACTTAATTTGTTTTAGTAATTCCGGAGTGAAGTGAAGACCAGCGGTTGGTGCTGCCGCTGAACCAAGTTTCTCATCATTAGCATAAACAGTTTGATAACGTTTTCTTTCAAACTCTTCATCGTGAGAACTTTTGATATAAGGAGGAAGTGGCGTGTGACCAAATTTGAAAATTGCTTTCATCAAAGCTTCTTCTTGCAAGCTAAATTTTACTTGCCAAACATTTTCTTCGTTACTAATTGTGGTGGCAAAAAAATTATCCGCCGCACTAAATTCAATTTCTGTTTGTGGTTTTACTTTTCCGCCAATCAAACACTCCCAAGTATTTTCATTTATTTTTTGATGAAGAAAAACTTCCACTTGTCCACCAGTATCTTTCTTTTTACCAAACAAACGGGCAGGAAAAACTTTTGAATCATTAACTACCAATAAATCTCCTGGACGTAAAAAGTTTGGTAAATCAAAAAAATGCTGATGAGAGATTTCCCCATTAGCAGAATCAAGAACTAATAATCTCGAATGGTCTCTTGGCACCATTGCTTCTTGAGCAATTAATTCTGGCGGTAAAAAATAATCGAAGTCACTTAATTGATAATCTTTCATAATCCCAAATGCTTTCTCGCTAATTCAGTCGCTACCCGGCCACGCGGTGTACGATCTAAAAATCCTAATTGTAATAAATAAGGTTCATAAACATTTTCAATTGTATCAATCTCTTCGCCAGTGCTAGCGGCGAGCGTATTCAAACCAACTGGTCCACCAGAAAATTTTTCCAAAATAGTGGTGAGTAATTTTCGATCAATTGCATCCAGACCCAAAGAATCTACTTCCATTAAAGAGAAAGCTTCCAAACATCTTTTCTGATCAATTTTTCCACCGCCATGAAAATCACAAAAATCTCTAACTCTTTTCAAAAGACGATTGGCAATTCTTGGTGTGCGACGAGCCCGAGAAGCAATTTCTTCAATCGCTTCTGGAGTAATATCGACATTAAGCAGACCGGCACTGCGTTTGATGATTTGAGCCAAATCTTTATCCTGATAAAAATCCAAATGATGAATTAAACCAAAACGATCTCTCAGTGGTGCAGAAAGTAAACTGGCCAAAGTGGTTGCCCCAATAATGGTGAAGTGCGGCAAATCCAAACGCAAAGTTCTTGCACTTGGTCCTTTGCCCATCACAATATCCAAAGCAAAATCTTCCATTGCCGGATAAAGCACTTCCTCAATATTTTTGTTTAGACGATGAATTTCATCAATAAATAAAAAATCTCCTTCTTCTAAATTACTAAGAATTGCCGCCAAGTCGCCAGTTTTTTCAATTGCTGGCCCAGAAGTAATACGCAAATTCGCACCAGCCTCATTGGCAATCACGTGAGCCAAAGTGGTTTTTCCCAAACCAGGAGCGCCATAAAGCAAAACATGCTCAATTGTTTCTTGACGATTTTTTGCTGCCCCCAAAGTAATTTTGAGACTAGTTTTTATTTTTTCTTGACCAATATAATCGGCAAAATTTTTCGGTCGCAAAGAACGATCAAAAGCTTCTTCGTTTTTTTTGCTGACCGGAGAAATTATTCTTTCTTCGTCCTCAATTTCGTTAATTATTTCTTCAGAGATAGACATATATTATTGTTTAGCAAATTCACAAATTTTTTTGAAATCACAAAATCCACACATTTCACCGGGTTTGGCAGGAAATTGTCCTTTTTTTATAGCCCCTATTTCTTCACCGATCTCTTGGCGTAATTTTTCTTTCTCTTTTTCGGTTGCTTCAAAAGAAACCACCGCACCATTTTCTAAATAATAATAACTAAGACGAGCAATTTCTTTTCCTAAAAATTCTTCCAAAAATAATTGATAAAGAATTAATTGACGGCGAGCTTTATAATCTAATTTTTCTTTTGGATTACCAGTCTTGTAATCCACGATTTCCAAACGTCCATCCGGCAAAATATCAACGCGATCAATCGCTCCTTTCATAATTTCACCAGAAATTTTGAAAGAAAAACGTTTTTCTAAAAATAAAATTTCGCGATTATCTAAGCTCTGCCAATACTCCCAAAATAAATCTAAAGATTTTTTTCCTTTGGCTAAAAATTCTTCTCGCTGTTCTTTGGTTTCATACCAATCAGACTGCCAACGTTCTTTGAAAATTGTTAATAATCTATTTTTGTTGAGTGGTGAAGTTTTTTCAGCGCCAAACAAACTATTTTGTAAGGCTTGGCGTCCAGAAATCAGAGGAGAGAGAAAATCAAAAAGCACCGAGTGCATCACTCTTCCAAAAATTAAACTTGGCTTGTCTTCCGGAGCGGGAATTTTTAAAATAAAAGCAAACTTGTATTGTAATGGGCAGGTATCAAATGCCGCCAATTGAGAAAAAGAAAACTGTTCTGGAATGACTAATGGTTCATCTTTGATATTTTCCGGCTCTTCCAGGGCAGCCAAATCACGCATCAATTCCAATTTACTAGAAAACATTTCTTCGCTATTTACTTCGGTTACTTCTAGGCCCATTTCGGAAATAAAAAGAGAAGGTTTTTTCTCGCGCAAACCGCCGCAATCTTTGGCTCCGGTAATAAATAAATTTTCTTTGGCTCTCGTGAGGGCGACATAAAACAAACGACGTTCTTCTTCAAGATGAGCATCTTTGCTTTCTGCTACTTTTTCTTTTACCAATTCATCGGGCACCGAAATTTTTTCACTGCGATTAATTGTGGGGAATTTTTTATCGACCGCATTAACCAAAAAGACTGTTTTGAATTCCAAACCTTTTGCTGCATGAACGGTCATGATTTTTACTGAATCATCATCAGCAAAATCAAGTTTCAAAGCACCGGTTTCGCCGGCAGCAATTTCTAATTCCAAAACTTCCAAAAAATCTTTCAGGCGAGCATCTGGTAAATTTTCTTCAAAACTTTTTATTTTGCGATAAATTTGATTCAAATAAGAAAAAGATTCTTGATCTCGATCATTGTCCAAATTTTTTAGAATACCAGACTCATAAACAAACTGCACAAATACCTTGCTCGGTTTTTTACTGCCAGCCAACTCAGAATGTTCGGCAACTAATTTTAATAGTTTGTTAATATTTTCTTTTGATCTCTCGGAAATTCCTGGAATTTCATCAACAAAAGCGAGGGCTTCAAAAAGCGAAAGTACTTTTTTGTGGGCGAATTTATTGATAGTAATTAAATCAGATTGCGAAACCTGAAAAACCTCCATATTCAAAACTCGGAAAAGCGCACTGGATTCATGATAGTTGTCCAATAATCGCAAATAAGAAAAACAATCGATGATTAAAGGTTTGTAATAAAGACCACGCAAAGAAACAAATTGATTTGGGATATTGCGACGATTAAGTTCTTTCACGAAAGCATCAGCGGTGTCATTGGCACGGACCAAAATTGCAAAGTCTTTCCACAAATCTTCATGACGACTATTTATTTCTTCAGCCACAAAAGCCAATTCCTCTTCTTGTCTAGAAAATTGCAAAAAACGCACGGCGGTTTCGTCACGATTTTCCCGCACCATGGATTTTAATTCTTTTTTAATCTGTAATTTTTCTTCCAAACGATTCGGGTTGTTGTTTTGAATAAAGCGATAAGCATAATCCAAAATTTCTTGTTTGGAACGATAATTTTCGGTCAACACTACCTCTTCTGCCTTAGGAAAATCATCTTTGAATTGCAAAATATTACTAATACTGGCACCACGAAATTTGTAGACCGCCTGATCATCATCACCAACCACCACCAAATTATTTTCCGGCGCCGCCAATAATTTTACTAATTCATATTGCGCCCAATTAGTATCTTGAAATTCATCAACCATCACATATTTGAATTGCTGGCGATAAAAAGATAAAATTTTTGGTCGCTCTTTCAAAAGTTTCAAACAATAAACAATCAAATCACCAAAATCCAAAGCGCTTTCTTGAAGTAAGAGATTGTTATAAACCGCATAAGCATTGGCCAATTCTTTGAGACGACTTAATTCTTTTTCATCAACCAATTCATCCAAAATAATTTCTCCTTTTTTTCTTTTTGGATTATTATCTTTTTCTAATTTTTCAACATAAGCCAAATATTCTTCCGGGCTAATATTTTCATCTTTCAAACGAGAAAAATGACGCAATAATTCAGAAATAAATTTGGTTGGATTTCCCAAAGGACGATAATAATCTAATTTGAAAGCACTAAGATTTTTTTTGATTAAAATCCATTGTTCGGTGGAAGAAAGTAATTTGAAATCTGCCGGCAAGCCAATATCGAGAGCGTGCTCACGCAATAATCTTTCAGCAAAACCGTGAAAAGTATGAATCCACAAATCAACATAACCATAAGGCAATATTTGATCAGCTCTTTCTTCCAATTCACTAGCTGCCTTCTCAGTAAAAGTGATTAATAAAATATTTTCAGTAGAAATTTTCTTTTCGATAATCAAATAAGCTAAGCGATTAATCAAGACCGTCGTCTTGCCCGTGCCAGCACCAGCAACAATCAATAAAGGGCCAGCTTCATGAGTAACTGCTTCTTTTTGAGAACTATTTAATTTTTCTAAAGAAAAATCCATAGAATTTATTTAAATTTTTTCAAAATTGCTAACAACTTTTTCTGATCTTTAACTGGACCAATTAAGGCCAAGTTGAGATTTCTTGGTTGAAAAATTTGCTTGGCGACTTTTTGCAAATCAGCAGCCGTAACTGATTTTATTTTTTTCAAAAATTGTTCTGGACTAATAATTTCTTTTTTAAGAATAGTTTGAAAGCCATACCAATTAGCCACATCATCACTAGCTTCTAATTGAATAGCTAAACGACCGGAGGTTAAGTCAATCGCTTTTTTTATTTCTTTTTTGGAAATTTTTTCTTCTTTAATTTTTCTAAATTCTTCCAGTACTGCCAACAAAGCTTCTTCTAGTTTTTCATTTTTTACCCCAGCAACTGCAGTCAAATAACCACAATCGGAATAAAATTCAACACTAGCCCGTACCGAATAAGCCAGACCTCTTTTTTCACGCACTTCCGAAAACAAGCGAGAACTCATTGAACCACCAAGAATTACTGCCAATAATTTTATCGCTGCCTCTTCTTTGGAACCGGATTTAAAAGTACGAACTCCCAGAGAAAAAACTGTCTGCTCGATTTTTTTATTAACTGCCAAAACTTGTGGCGCACTTTGTTTTTCTTTAACGGCTAATTTATTTTGCCATTTATTTTTTGGTAAAGTGGAGAAAAATTTCTCAGCTTGTTTTTTAATATCTTTTGGTAGATTACCGGCAAAAACCAAAGTTGCGGAATTTGTTCCATATTGAGCTTTAAAATATTTGGCAAAATCTTGGTGGGTCCAAGTTTTAATATTTTCTTTGAAACCAATTGTGTCCCAACCCGCTGGAGTATCGCCATAAAGAACCTGTTCAAAAATATCCTCAATTTTCATCATTGGATTGGCATCATACATGTTTGCCTCTTCAATAATTACTCCTCTTTCCTTATTAATATCTTCATCGGCAAATTTTGAATTAGTAACCATGTCACTAATAATTTCCAAAGCGCGAGAAAACTTGCTGGCGTCAGCCTTGATGTAATAACCAGTGAATTCTTTGGAGGTGAAAGCATTATATTCACCACCGATACTATCCAATTCGCTAGAAATAATAGCCGCATCGGGACGTTTTTCTGTTCCTTTAAACATTACATGCTCGACAAAATGAGAGATTCCACTAGTTTGGCGATTTTCATATTTTGAACCAGTTTTATAAATAACCAAGACCGTAGCAGTTCTCGTGCCAGGCATTGGGGCTTCAATAAAGCGTAAACCATTAGATAATTTCTGGTCTTTTATTTTCATATAATCGAAAAAAATTAATTAATCTCTTCTAAATTTAACACATCCTTGCTATAATTGAAACAAATCAATAATTTTGTTTATTTATGTCAAACTATAAACTTCAGGATCATGATTTCGTTCTAAACTCAGATAAAAAGTATTCTTTACGCGTTAAGGAATTAGAAACTAAAGACCGACCAAGAGAAAAAATGATGGAGAGAGGACCGGAAGAACTTTCGGTTTCCGAATTACTCTCAATTGTTTTGAGTGTCGGCACCAAAAAAGAAGAAGTTTCCGTCATGAGTTCTCGATTATTAAAAGAATATGGCGAAAAAACTCTCATTAATCAACGAGACCCAAAAATAATCAGCAAAGAATTAGACATTCCAATTGTGAAGGCTTGCCAAATTGTCGCTTGCTTTGAATTGGGCCGTCGTTTTTATGAAAAAAAGAGTAATGGTTCTGTGGTTGTCAAAAGTGCCAAGCAAGCTTTTGAATACCTAAAAGACATGAGGGCTTTACCAAAAGAACATTTCCGCGGCCTATATTTGAATAGCCAATACAAAATTGTTCACGATGAAGTAATTTCAATTGGTAGTCTAACCTCCAGCATTGTTCATCCGCGAGAAGTTTTTAAACCAGCCTTGGAATATTCCGCGGTAGCCATTATTGTTGCTCATAACCATCCTTCCGGTGCCCTAAAAATCACCGAAGCCGACTTGGAAGTTACTCAAAAATTAGCAGAAGCTGGACAAATCTTGGGCATTGATTTATTAGACCATCTGATTATTGCCAAAAATAAATTTGTGAGCATTCCCTTCAAAATATAAAAAAGCTTCTTTTTTCTCAAAAGAAGCTTTTTGTTTAATTCATAGATTAGTTTTTACTTTTTATTCTTTTTCCCAACTTGTGGCAAAACTACAAAATTTTCATTGTCAAAATCTACAACCCAAACACCTTTACAACTTGATTTACAAAGGTATTTTTGACCATTTTTTTCAACAATACAAACAAAAAACTGGTCTAATTTTTTTGTTAGAAAAAAAGTTTTGTTTTTGCTTAATTTGTCTTTATTTTTCCAACAAAAACTAGCTATTTGCCCAGGAGACAAATATAAATTTGGCCAGTTATCAGGATGAGAAAAAATATCTTTGAAGGATGCGTCTTTAGTGATTTTAAAGACGTCAAGGACCAAAGGTCCGCGGGAAGAATTTAATTTTTTCGCTGGATTAGCACCAGTTCTAAAAATTTTTTTTGACTCTTTACTTGATGAGCCGATCTTGATTCCGGAAAAAATTTCTTCTAAAAAATTTTCCTCATTGGGTTCTCCTTTCATGACAGAATTATTTTTTGTTAAACAACCATTTTATTTTATATAATTTAGCATATTAACGAAAAATTGCAAATAAAAAAGCTTCTTTTTAAAAAAGAAGCTTTTAAATAATCTCGGGTTTAATTTTTAGCAAACTAGAACTATTTTTGTGTTTGGAGAAAGCTCTAGATTATTTAAATCTAAAGCATTAAATTTTGGTCTACCACAACAACAAGTAACCTCCAAAATAGCAAGTTCACCATAAGGAGTTTCTACCAAAATAATTAAAGGAAAATCTTCATCAATTAATTCTGGATATTCTCTGCAAAGCAAAGCGATTTTTTTTGGTTCCAAAATTTTACTTGATTGATCGGAAAAAAATTTTTTACAATTTACACATCCAGTGGACTTGTAAATTTCTAATTTTTCCTTTTTTTTGCCTTCACCAATCATTAAGGTGTTAATTAATTCAACATTAATTAAATCTAGCATTGTACTTTTTCCACTCATGCTTAAAAATTTTTTGGGTTAAAAATTAAATTGTTTTATTTTAAAAGAAATTATTCTTAACAAAAGTTTAACATAATATTAAATTATTGTCAAGATTTAAGTAGTTTGGAACAATAATTCGTAAGTTTTTACAAGGAATCCATTGATAAATAACATTTTTTTCGTAACAAAGATTATACAATAGCACTTCCAGGCCGTTAGGCTTGGTAGCAACTAATACTGGAAAAAAATTTTTATCCATCCTCATTAAAAAAAGAGTACCCAATCCTGATCTCAAAAATAGGTCTGGATTACTAAGACAGAAGTCAATAATTTGGCTTTGTTCCAAGCTTATTTCTTCAAAATTAGAATTAATCGCTGAAAATATTTTCAGTAAAGTTTCTTCTTTGTTAACTTTATAAAGATCAACAAAAATTTTTTCACTGGGTAATCCTGGCTTATTTAGTTCGCAAGACCCAAAACAGCTATCAATTCCAGCCTTAAACAATTCAGTAGATTTGAAAATTGTTTTGGTACCATCAGTTGGTTCGATAAACAATCTCTCATATCTATCAACGAAAGAAACAATTTTCTTAGAGACTTTCACGTCAGAAACTTCATTTTTTTGTTTTACTTTCAGAAAACGTTGTTTAGGTTTTGGATATTTTTCTTTTAGAATTTTCCAATTTTTTTCATTATGATTTCCTAAAACCATTCGGAATTTTCCAATTTGTTTTTTTAATAATTCTCCCATTTGCTTATTAATTTTTTTAAATAACTATTTATCCTAATATTATCCAGAAAATAACAACCAGTCAATGATAAATTATTTATCAATAATTTATCTAATTTTTATGATACTTTACGTATAATTTAGGCATGAACAAGAAATATCAAATCAAGTGGCCTTTTTGGTTGGTGAGGGATCAAAAAAGTGTGCAATTTCACGTTGAAGCAAACGATTATTTCGGCACCTTGGCAGCCGTAATCGAATTGCTAGAACAAAAACCGGAGCTAGTGAAGCATCCGGCCTTGAAAGAAATAAAAAAAGATTTATTAATTCTTCAAAAAAACTACAAGATATCTTTCCTTGAAGAAAGTGAAAGCACAAAAAAACAAAAGATAATCCCAAAAGGCAAACTAATGAGCCAGTGATCAAACAGAGAAAGAACAAAAAGCGCTGCCAAAAAAGGCATGGCAACAGCTAGTCTTTTTTTATCACTTAAAACAATCGATAAACAAATTAGAGCTAATAGCCCCGCTGACCAAAAACCAGCCTCCGCTGATAATAACAACCAAACATTATGAACCGGCTGATACTGCCAAGCCGAAAGATTAGGATATTGATCAGCCAAAAAAACAACATAATTTCCCAGGCCAGTCGCTTGAAATGGTTGGGAAATTATTTTTTTACTAGCAATATTCAAGCCAGTCCAACGTTCTTCCAAGGAAACATTCTCCAAGCGACTCGCGGCCGACACTCGAGAAGAAAACCACTCTGAATTCGCCCCAAAAAAAATCATCGATAAACCAATGCTTAGCCCAGCAATTAATAATATTTTTACCAAGCCCCGGCGGAAATAAAAAAATAGAAAAACCAAAAACGCGACAGCA
>CAZCFX010000002.1:0-8608 GCA_964498085.1 uncultured Gammaproteobacteria bacterium | reverse complement strand
TTTTACCAAGCCCCGGCGGAAATAAAAAAATAGAAAAACCAAAAACGCGACAGCAAACGCTAGCCAAGCAGCACGAGAGAAAGATATCAAAAGAGCCCAAAAGAAAATCAAAAAAACAAAAACCAAAGCCAGCCATTCTTCTTTGCTTTTTATTTTTAACATCTTTTCAATAAGTAAAATAAGAGCAACCACCATTAAACCACCAAAAATATTGGGATGGTCAAGACCGCCATAAGCACGAAGCAAGCGTGCACCATTATTTTCCAAAACCGACTCACCAGCATATTCAGCCACTTGATGAGGGGCAACCAAATATTTTATTTCTGGAACTTCTTGAATTGAAAACTGAAAAATTCCCAAAAGAGCAGACAATAAACAAGAAAATAAAAAGGCCTTAGTAACCAAATGCCAATTAATTTCTTTTTTAAATAACTGGGCAAAAAACAAAAGAGCAGCACCACCAAAAAAATAGAAAAAATGATTAAGCGACAAAGAAAAATCTGTGCTGAAAAAAATTGAAAGAGCAAGAGAAAAAACAAAAAGTATTAAAAAAATATTGGCACGAGAAAAAAGATTTATTTTTTTCTTCTGAGCAATTACTCGCCAAATAGCCAAAAAAATAAAAGGCAAAAGAGCCACACCAAAAGCAAAAAGTGAGATTTCAAAAAAATTATTTTGCCCACCACCAATTTCACCGGCACGCAAAATCAACTTTATTTGCCATGGCAAAATAAAAGAAAAAAATGCCAAGCTAATTGTCAACCAATTTCGCTTCATAAATATTTTTTTAAATTTTCTTCATAACGACAGCGATATTCGCGACGGCGATCATGTTCATGAAATTTTAAAACCGAATTCGAAATCACCACACCACTCGCTTCATTATCTAAATTGATTTTTCTTCTACCAATTCGTTTCTTCTGAAAATAGCGAGCAATTTTGTCTAAAAATTCAGGAGCCAACCAATGTTTTTTCCCAGACAAAGACCGGAATGGAGAAAAATAAGGAGAACTGGCATTTGGTAATTTTTCTCTAATTGTTTGGTTCTCCTCCCAAAATTTTTGAAAAACACCATCGTCATACAAAGGATCAAGAAAGGCAAACCAATAAATAAAATAAGGATCACCATCAGGAAGCATCAAAGAAGAAAGATTCAAACCATCTTCAGAAATAAAAAAACTCAAACAAACCTGATTAGCAATTTTTTTTCGATCCATTCTCAAACCAGCAAAGTGAGTAATAATCGTCACCAAAAATCTGGTTAACCAAAGTGATTTTTTATCCGTGATTACCAGCAAATCAACATCGCTTTCTTGGTGATAATAAAAATTATTACAAACTGCCGCGCCTTTTAATCCAGGGACAAAACGCCAAAGTTTCAAAGCCAGACGAGCTCGGCGCATTTTTTTCTCTGCCAAAATTGCAAATTGTCGACGATGTTCAATAATTTCATTTTGCCCTCGCAAAAAATAAAAACCATTTTTCTGCGCCAAACGAGAAGCTAAAAAATCTTCCTCTAAAATATTTTGAATTTCAGAAAAGTCAGCTTTTTGTTCGCATAAACGCCAAACCTCAAAAACGGTCAACGGATAATTGAAGGTATCAAAAAAAGCGAAAGTTTTTAAAATCGCCTCCGCTAAATTTTTTGTTGGCAATTCAGTAGTCATAAAAATTATTTTACCGGACCCTCAATCTGCAAAACCTCCAATTCACTCTCGCCGCCAGTAATTTTTACTACGTCTTTATCAATTTTTTTGAATTCCTTATAGGCATTATTGTAATGATTAACTGTCGCAGACATACTCAAACCGAGTTTGCGCATAAAATCATCATAACTCAATAAATGCTTGGCTAATTTTTCCACATTAACCTTAATATCCTTGGCGCTTTCTTCAATTTGCATTGCTCTCAGGCCTTGAAGTACTGTCTGTAAATAAGCCAAGAAAGAAGTTGGTGAAACAATAATTACTTTCTTGTCCCGAAAAGCATATTCAATTAAATCGCGAGAATTGGCCCCGACTTTGTTGATTAGCAAATCATAATAAATTGCTTCGGAAGGAATAAACATAAAAGCAAATTCCATGGTTCCCAATTCCGGACGAACATATTTTGAAGTTTCATCAATTCTATTTTTTAAATCCTGTTTGAATTGCAATTCAATTTTTTTACGTGATTCAGCATCTTTCACGGTCATTAAACGCTCATAATTTTCCAAAGAGAACTTGGCATCAATCGGAATAATTTTTTCTTTAACAAAAACTACCGCATCAACAATCAAATCGCGGTCCTTGCTTTTCCCAAGCTGATACTGCATTTGATAAGAATTTGGCGGTAAAACATTTTTCAAAGTTTCTTCCAAAAAATATTCTCCCAGAATGCCACGTTGTTTTGGATTTTTTAAAATATCTTGCAAGCTTTGCAGTTGACTAGAAAAATTTACGACTTGGCGATTAGTTTCATCCAGTTTGGCCAACTTTTCGGTCACATCGGAAATTAATTTCTGTGATTGAGCATTAATACTTTGCATCATCCTGGCAGTTTGGCTACCTTGCTCTTGATTACTGCGATGAGTTTCCGAAAGTTTGCGATCTAATTCTTGGCGCAATTCATTATTTTGAGCAGAGAGCTGAGCCAATTTTTCTGATTGACGAGATAAATTTTCCAAAAGCGCCACGGATTGAGCATCATTAGTTGAGTCTTTTTTCTTTAATAATAGGAAAATAATTGCTCCAAAACCAATAATTACCAAAATTAATAATAAATAGTTATCCATATGAATTTTTTTATTTTTACTATTTAATTATAGCGCATTTATCAAAAATAGTAGAATAACAAAAAAACGACCCTAGCGGATCGTTTTTTGAAATATTTTTCTAGGCCCAAGTAACACTGGCGACTTTGTCGTTCGGATCTTTAAATCTCATGATGCGTACCCCTTGAGTATCACGACCTAAAACATTAACAGAATTATAAGGTAAACGAATTACCTGACCTTTTTCGGAAATAATTACCAAATCTCTTTCTTCCATTGTGATTCCGTTCAATAAGAAAGCGTTGGTCAGTTCTCCAGTCTTGTCAGTAATTTTGGCGGTCTTGATGCCACTACCGCCACGGCCCTGAACTTTGTAGAGACCGAAATCAGTTCTCTTACCATAACCATTGGCCATGATAGTTAAGATTTGATATTTTCTCACCTTCTCTTTGTCGGTTTTGGCGACGCCCATACCAGTTACTCGGTCACCACTCTTGATGCGGATACCAGTAACTCCGGCAGCGTTGCGTCCCATATCGCGAACATCAGTTTCTTTGAAACGAATTGCTTGACCATTGGCAGTGACTAATTGAATATGATCAGAACCAGAACTTGGTTTGACCCAAATCAAGCGATCATCTTCTTTGAGTTTGATCGCAATCAATCCGGAACGGCGAACATTTGAGAAAGCGGTTAATTCAACTTTCTTTACCAAACCTTTTTCAGTAGCGAAGAATAAGAATTTGCTACCAAACATTTTGTCTAATGGCAAAATGGAGCTAACCTTTTCATCACTAGTTAATTGCAAGAAGTTAACAATTGGGGTTCCTTTGGCTACTCGAGAAGTCTGAGGAATTTCATAAGCTTTCATTTGGAAGACACGACCCTTGGTGGTGAAGAATAAAATATCGCTATGAGTGAAGGTGGTGAACATAAATTCAACCATGTCTTCTTCTTTGGTGGTCAAACCAATGACACCCTTACCACCTCTGGCTTGAACTTTGAAAGTATCCGGTTCAATGCGTTTGATGTAACCGTCTCTAGTCATCAAGACAACTGTTTCTTCGTTTGGTACCAAATCCTCCATATTGAAATCTTTTACTCCATTAGCAACTACTTTGGTTCTTCTGGCGTCACCAAATTTGTCTTTCAAGGCTTCGGTCTCTTCTTTAACTACTTGTAGAATATTTTTATCTGAACTCAAAATGGTTTCTAAATTTTTGATAATGCCTTTCTTTTCTTTGAGTTCATCTTCTATTTTTTTCTGTTCCAAATTGGCCAAACTCTGCAAGCGCATTTCCAAAATAGCAACTGCTTGCCTTTCGGAAAGCTTAAACTTCTTCATTAAGCTGGCTTTTGCAACTTCTTTATCTTTGGAAGCTTTGATGGTGGCAATAACATCATCAATATTTTTCAAAGCAATCATTAAACCTTCCAAAATATGAGCTCTTTCTTTGGCTTTATTTAGTTCAAAAGTAGTACGACGACGAACAACTTCTCGGCGATGTTTGATGTATTCTTCAAGAATCATCTTGAGAGTCAAAATTTTTGGCTGAATACCATCAACCAAGGCCAACATATTAACGTGAAAAGTTTCTTGTAGTTGAGTGTGTTTGTATAAAGCATTCAAAACTTTTTTTGGATAAGCCTCTTTTTTCAATTCAATCACCACGCGAATACCTTCTTTGTCTGATTCATCGCGCAAATTTTTGATACCATCAACTTTTTTTTCTCTTACCAAATCAGCAATTCTTTCTACTAACACTGCTTTGTTAACTTGATAAGGAATTTCAGAAATAATAATTTGAAAACCGCTTTTGGTTTCTTCAATATCAGCAACACCACGCATCACGATTCCACCTTTACCGGTGGCATAAGCTTGTAAAATGTCTTTTTGGTTATAAATAATACCACCAGTTGGAAAATCTGGACCTTTAACATATTCCATCAATTCTTCAACAGTGGCTTCTGGATTCTCGATTAAATGTTCAATGGCTTCCAATAATTCAGTAAGGTTGTGAGGTGGAATGTTGGTTGCCATACCAACCGCAATACCCATAGTACCATTCATCAAAAGTTGAGGCAGTTTGGAAGGTAAAACTTTTGGCTCTTTTTGTGAGCCATCGAAGTTTGGAATAAAATCAATAGTATCTTTGTCGATATCATAAAGCATTTCTTCGGCGATTGAAGAAAGTTTTGCTTCAGTATAACGCATCGCCGCTGGACGATCACCATCAATGGAACCGTAGTTACCTTGGCCTTTAACCAACATGTAACGCAAAGAAAAGTCTTGCGCCATGCGAGCCATGGCATCATAAACCGCCGTATCACCATGAGGATGATATTTACCAAGCACTTCACCAACCACTGTTGCTGATTTTCTAAACTTTCCACTAGCTCGTAAACCAATACTCCACATTGCATAAAGAATGCGGCGATGAACTGGTTTCATTCCGTCTCTAACATCTGGTAAAGCACGAGCGACAATAACACTCATGGCATAATCCAAATATGAACGACTCATCTCCTCAACCAAAGGTTGATTTTCGATCCAACCGAACTCAGTTTTTATTCGTTCATTATCGTCAGCTGAAGGACGTAATTCTTCATTCTCCAAAGAATCGTCATTAATTAAATTTTCGTCTTTTTGTTCTTCGGACATACAATCAATATCTATTTCTTTAAAATATTTAAATCACTAGTGCTGGCAGTAGTACTAGCCAGCGAAGAAGAGGCATTAGCATTAATCTTGCTAAGTAAGTCCTCTGCATTATTAACTTTTTCTTGTTGATTTTTTTGATCTTTGATTTTTTCAAATTCTTCTCCCACGTCATTCATTATTTTGTTCAAATCATTACGAACTTGGGAAAAATCTGTGACTTCTTCTTTCTTTGGTGCATCTTCATTTATCAATGATGTACCATCGGAAAACAAATTAGGAAGATTAATTAACCACAAAACGCCGATAGTTACTGAACAAAAAATTACTCCCGCGCTGGCAAAAAAACGTTGGTTTTTTTTCTTTACTTCCTCATTATTGTTTTGTTCGTTTTCCATTTTACTCTAATAAACCATCGAGGTTGATATCATAAAGCATCTGTTCAGCAATCAAGCGATAGTTGATTAATTCTTCTGAATTAAACCACAAAGAAATTTCTCTTTCGGATTCGGATGGATCATCGGTGCAATGAACCAAATTTCTTACTGCACGACCATCAAGGTTGGAAATTTCATAAGAATCTAAAGTGTAATCCCCACGAATAGTACCAACAGCAGAAGTTGCTGGTTCAGTACTGCCAACAATTTTTTTGATGATTGAGACTGATTGATTTCCTTCCCAAACCATTGGAATTACTGGACTAGCAGTCATGAACTTTACTAAAGCACCAATAATTTCGCGACCATACTCAATAGCTTCTTTTTCAACAGGCAAACCGGCAGCTTTCAAATTTTCAACCAGTTTTTCTCCTTTTGATTGAAACCAAGCTTCGTCTTTGTTGTAGTGCTGCCAAACCAAATCTTCTTTTGGCACAATCATCTTCATGGCGATTAATTTCAAGCCAGTGTTTTCAAAACGTTTGAGCAAATCACCAATCAGTCCACGCTGAATAGCATCAGGCTTCAAGATGACTAAAGTTCTTTCTTTCTTTGGGTGAGTCATAAAAATATTTAATTAAATTTAAAAACTTAAAACAACCAGCTCCATCTCTTCAGCTGGCAAATCTTTTTTGGAAATTTTTAATTTTTCTTCATAAGTCGGTACGACACCAATTTCTTTGATAAATTTTTCCAAATCATCTAATTCAAATTTTAAATCAGGATGGCGATAGTGCATTGGGATAACCATTCTTGGTTCAATTTGAGAAATTACTTCCACCGCCTTCTTTGCATCAAGAGTGTATTTTCCGCCCACTGGAATTAATAAAATATCGGTACCAACTAATTTTTCTAATTCTGCGCTGTCTAAGGTGTGAGATAAATCACCCAAGTGCGCGACACTAATATCATCAATTTCAATTCGGTAAATAATATTTTCACCACGCTTTTCTCCTTTTTCTTCGTCATGAAAAGAAGCAATTCCTTCAACAAAAATTCCTTTCACATCATACTCGCCAGCACAATCAATTATTCTTGGCCCTCCTTTGATGGCTGAAGCGTTATTGTGGTCTTCGTGGTCATGACTAATAGTCACCAAATCTGCCTCCAAGGAAGGAAGTTTTAGACCTATTTCTTTTGAATAAGGATCAGTAATTAAGGTGACGCCATCGTTGCCAATCTTGTCTTGTAGCTTAAAACATGAGTGTCCGAGCCAAGTGATAATCATAAAAACATTAGCTAATTTACAATAAAAACGGGCTTAAACCCTGAATTTAGTATAGCAAATGAAAAGGCCTCAGTCAAACAAAGAAATTTCTGAAAAATAAAAAAAGGTCTATACATATATATGTATAGACCTTGCTGCTTTTTAGTTTTTTTAAAATTTAGTAATTTATACTACCATAGTAACTTCTATAATTTCTGTTTCGGTTACTGTAGTTTTTTACTCGAGGAATAGCCTCTATCCCTAAATCTTTTTGAGTGATAGTCATTGTTCTATCTCCTTCCACTAAATGTTTTAAGACAATCTTGGAAACTTTGTTTCCATAATTATCTAGAAATTCAATGGTTATTGGATAAATTCCAGAAAGAATTTTGGCAACATTAAGTTTTGAACTTCTTTTTCCAGGTGCTAACGAAATTCCCTCAAATGGTTCAGACATAATAGTTATTTTTCTATCAGTCCTATTTTGAACATAAATTTTCAATTCTGCCCTTAGCTCATTTGCTGGTTGAGTTTCTTCAACAATCTTTATTGCGACATTAGAAAGACAAGAACTATCCTGGATTGCAAAGAATTGATAATTTCTTTTATCGACCCCCTTATTGTGATCAGAAGTGTCGATAAAACTTTCCATAAAAAGAGAATTTCTTCCTATTGGAAAAGCAATTATCCCACTTTCCTGATCAGGGCTTAATGATAAACCTTGAAGAGGTCCGTTTAGAATTGAAATTTCTTTTCCGGTGGCATTGGTTAATTTAACAAATGCTTTTCCCTCGGGAAAATTACAGTTTTTGATTTTGGCCTCCAAGCAAGGCTCAACAATATCACCAATTCGATTAACTTTACCTATTTTTATATAGGTTTTTTCTTTATTTCCGCACAGCAGATAATAAACAAATATTTCATGCTTATCTTTCTTGGAAATTAAATCATTGTCGACTTTAATAGTAACAATCTCATTTTTAGGAAGATATAAGTCTTCCCCAAAAAGTTCTGGAATACTAATAAATATTTCATCGCTAGATGAAGTATTTATAAATTCTAGATTTGTTGTTTGTGCTCTGAGAGCAAAACAACTTAACATTACAAGGATGCTAACAAAAATTACTTTTTTCATTTTAATTATTTTTTTATAATACATTATTTTTAATTTTTATTTTGCCAATAGCGACAAAGCAAAAACGTCTTTGAAAAAAACGTCATTGTTTTGCCGCCATCAAACTGATAAAACTTAAAATTCTGTATGTTTGTCAAAAAACAATTACCCCTCATCTTAGCATTGTTTATATTTTTTGTCAATACTTATAAGCCAAAAAGGCTCGTGCAAAAATTACAAAAGTTTAAAATTAAAAATAAATCTAAAATTAAAATTGTCTTGGAAAAATTAAATAATTTTATTTTTAAACTTATTTTTATCTTCCATTATATTTTCTTATTTCTTCAAAAACCCCAATAAAAATGGAGTTTTTATTAATAGCGCAAAACCCTTGACACAAAAATTAAAATCGTCTATATTTATAACATCGCATTACAAC
>CAZCFX010000001.1:4373-40024 GCA_964498085.1 uncultured Gammaproteobacteria bacterium | reverse complement strand
CACAACCACGCTGGCATGACCAACTTGAGCTCTTTCAGCAAGTTTTTTGACTGGATTGTAATCAGTGGAAGTGTAATATTCACAAATCCAAGAAATTCCATTACCAGTTAACAAGCCAATAATAATTGGAAGAATTAAACTCCAAGAACCAGTAGTAGCATAAATAATTATTGCTGAACCAATAGCAACTAGTACGGAAGTAGAATAAATTCCACGTCTAATACTGCTCAATAATTTTGATTCATCATTAGTTCTAATCATCGCTAAACCAATAATTGAAGCAAAAATTCCTAAAGCAGAAATTGCCAAAGGTACCATTACCAAAACTGAAGCAGCAATTCCTATACCAAAGACGGCACTAAAGGAAGTAAAGGATTGGAACCCGGCTTCCATTGCGGCAGCATTTCCACCAGCAAAGGATTCGTTTAAATCTTGTCCCATTCCGGCGATATCACTGGCATTGTCACCAACCATATCAGCAACAACGGCTGGATTACGAGGATCATCTTCTTCTAGGTCATATTTTCCTTTGCCAACAACGTCAGCAGCAAAGTCCGCTGCTTTAGTGAAGATTCCACCAGCTACTCTGGCCATAAAAGCCATAAAGCTAGCACCAAAAGAAAAAGTAATTACTGTACTAGTAATTAATTCCATTAATTCAAGTTCTGGTAAATTTGGACTAAAAATTGAAATAATAGAATACCATAGAGCCAAATCCAAAAGGACAAAACCACAAACAGAAAATCCCATTACCGCTCCACCATTTAAGGCAGCGCGAAAACTTTTTGCCAAACCAAACTTAGTATAATAAGCTGTTACGGCATTTGCTTTAGTGGCTGTTGTCATTCCAAGATAGGCTGACAGGGCAGAGAAAAAAGCTCCAGTTAACACCGCGAATGGTGTATAGAAGCTAATGAAATCATTGTATGCTAGAAATAGCAAAATAATGAAAACGACGCCGATAATCCAAGCGGATGAGGTGTATTGTCGTTTAAGAAAGCTGATCACCCCTTTGTGGATGTCTTTAGAAATTTTTAAAATTTCTGGATTCAAAACTTCTTGTTTTTTAATCCAAATTTTTTTACTAATCATCATCAACAGCGAAGTGATTGCCGCCGAATAGAGAATAATTAAATTTAAACTGTTTTCCATGGTTAACCCCCCTCCTTGGGGTATTTTTATTGTTTAATTGTTAAATATCGAAAAAAAGACTTTTGTCTTTCTAACCTTTTTACTTTAAAAATTAATAAATGTCAATATCTAAAAATTACTATTTGACAAACGCAACTAAGTTGCGTTATTATGGTCAATAATATGAGTTTAAATGAATTATTAGCGAAAGTAAAAAGCCAAGGTGGCAGGCTCACTAAGACCAGAATTGCCATTCTGAGCGGTTTTTTGCTGGCTAATAAGCCTTTGTCACCTTGTGAGATAATCGAATCTCTGGAGGCCAAAAAAATCAAAGTAAATAAAACCACAGTTTATCGAGAATTGAATTTTTTGTTAGAAAATAATTTTATTCGTGAAGTCCGTTTGTTGGAAGGAAAAACTGCTTTGTATGAATTGTCTAACGAACATCGTCATCATTTGATTTGTTTAAAATGTCGTCGAATTCAAAATCTACCAGCCGATCATCAGCTTTGTCACCAAGAAAAAATTATTAATCAACAAAATGATTTTAAAGTTTTAGATCATTCCTTGGAGTTCTACGGAATCTGCAAGAAGTGTCAGTAAGTTTATGTTAGAAATATTTTTGGATGCCTTAATTGATTCCGCAAAAATGTTGCCGCTTTTATTTATTATTTATGTTGGCATCGAATTATTGGAATACAAGTTTGGCAATAAAATAAAAAAATCTGTTCAAAAAGCGGGGAAGGCTGGTCCTTTACTTGGTGCTGCCGCTGGCTCTTTGCCACAATGTGGTTTTTCGGTAATCACTACTGCTTTGTATTCTCAACGCCTGGTAACCATTGGTACTTTATTGGCGGTTTATTTGGCCACTTCTGATGAAGCTATTCCAGTTATTTTGTCTCAACCGGATCAGGCAAAAATTCTTTTACCTTTAATTTTGACCAAAGTCGGAATTGCTCTTTTTGCCGGTTACGCAATTGATCTTTTTTTCAGAAAAAGAAACAAACAAACTTTGGCTCACATTGATTCTTATTCTTCCGGACATGATAGCCCCGAACATCATCATGAAGAAGTAGATAATGAAACTGCCTGTTGTGGTCATCATACTTCTACCTTAACCAAAAAATTTCCGCTAAAAGAAATTTTTCTTCATCCAATTATTCATACTCTAAAAATATTTGTTTTTATTTTTTTAGTTTCTTTTTTAATAAATTTCATTCTTTTTATTTTAGGTGGTGATGTTTTGGCTAAAATATTATTGAGTGGAACAATTTTTCAACCATTAATTGCCGCTCTAGTTGGCCTAATTCCTAATTGCGCGTCTTCGGTAGCAATTACTGAACTTTATTTACAAGGCGCAATTAGTTATGGTTCAGTTATTGCTGGTTTATCTGCTAGCGGTGGTTTGGGATTATTGGTATTATTTAAAGAGGAAAAAAATAAAGCGGAAATTTGGAAAATTGTCGCCTTGTTGTTTGCAATCAGTGCACTTTCCGGCATTATTATTCAATTATTAAATTTATGAAAATAGAATCCGCAGAATTCATTAAAGGAGTGGTTGGTGAAGACAAAATAATGCACAATAGTTTGAAGCAAGTTGCTTTTATTGGGCGTTCTAATGTCGGCAAATCCAGCACAATTAATATTTTGACCGGTAAAAAGGGAATTGCCAAAGTTTCTTGTTCGCCTGGACGTACTCAGCAAGCTAATTTTTTTCTGATTAACAACAAATTTTATTTAGTTGATCTTCCTGGTTATGGTTTTGCTAAAGCGCCCAAAGAAGTTAGAGAAAAAATTTTTGAACTGATTAATTGGTATTTATTTTTATCGGGAGTAGAACAAAAAAAAGTAGTTTTGATTATTGATGCCAAAGTCGGTCCAACCAAAGATGATTTGGAAATATTAATTGCCTTAGAGGAGGCAAAAAAAGATTTAGTAATTGTGGCCAATAAGGTTGATAAATTAAAAAACTCAGAAAAAGTTTCTCAGTTTAAAAAAATTCAGCAGTTAATTGGCGATCATGAGATTATTCCTTTTTCCGCCGAGAAAAAAATCGGCCTCAAAGAATTGTTAGCTGCCATTGAATAATTAAGAAAAAAACAGATGTTACTCTGTTTTTTTTGTGATTATTTTTTTGCCAGTAATTAGACCGCTTAATTTTTGCAATCCCCAACCGAGAAGAATAAAGATAAATAAATATAAAATAGTTGCCAACCAGGCCGGTAGATATTTATAGATAAAGTCGTAGCGGTACATTAGCGGCCAATGTAAAAGATAAATTTCATAGGAGAAGAAACCGAGCCAATAAAAGGCTTTTATTTTTATCTTCTTTACAGCAAAAACCGCAACCAAAGCCAAAACAGAAGCAATACTGGTTAATTCTTCAATATTTTTTACGCCGACATTGGAGTTTTTGATGGTGTAGATTGCTAAAAATAATCCTGCCGCGATAATTAACCAACGCCAAATTTTTTGTTCTCCAATCTTTTTGAAGAAATTTATTACCGGTTGCTTGGCAAAAAGATAGGCGCAAATCATCCCTAGAGGAAAGGCAATCAGGTGAATTTTATGGAGATGAAGAACGTAGTCCAAGGACGATGGTTCGCTTTGAATAATAAAATAGGAAAGCAGATAAATAGCAATCGCTGAAATCCAAGGATTTTTTTTCCAAAAAAAGAGCGGAAAAATTAAGTAATAAAAAATAATCAAAGTAAAATACCAGAGCGGAGAATTGATGTCTTGATATAAATCGGCGTGATAAAAAAATCCTAAAAATGATTGAACAATATATGAAATAGAATATCCTTTGTTTAGAAAAAAGAAATCCAACAAATAAAATAAAGCCAAAACAAGCCACATTGGGACAAAAAGTTTTCCCAAGCGACGGAAATAACTTTTCCAGATACTTGTTTTTGTTTTGCAAGAACTAGCAGTCAAACCATAGCCAGACAGAAAAAGAAAAAGATTTACTCCAACTCCGGCAGCCACTGTGAGTGGAAAAAGAAAACGCGAATCACTGACTAAAAAATAACCGATATGGCTAAAAACAACCATCAAAGTGGCGATTCCTTTTAATTCTTGGGTTACTTCCAAGCTAAGACCATTATTTTCTTTTCTTCTTTTAATACTCAGGAGAATGATTATCGAAAGAATGATACTGAAAATAATAGTTGCTTGGGTGGGATTACTGATTAATACTTGCATAGATTAATTGAGCGAAAATTTTATAACCAACAGCTGAAGGGTGAAAATGATCAAGGGAATAATGATTTCCGGATTTTTTGAATAATTCGGTGGTATCGGTGGTGATATCCAAATATTCGACTTGATTTTCTTGAGCTAAAGTTTTGATAACTTCATTATATTTTTCAGTTTCATTTAAAAAACGTTTTTGGTATGGTGGAAGCATTAAAAATTTATCACCAATGAAAGGCATGCTAATTAAATAAATTTTTGTTTGCGGATTTGTTTTGAGAGCACTAATTATTTTCTGATAATTTTTTTTGAAGTCCGGTAGGGAAACATGATTGTGCATATCATTAACTCCGATCAATATGGTGGCAATATCTGGTTGAAAAGCAACCGCCTGGTCCAAAAAATTATCAATCAAATCGGAAGTCATCGCACCCGGGAAAGCAAAAGGGGATAAGCTCACGGCCTGCTTTTCTCCGGCTAAATTTTTTGCCAACAAGTAAGGATATGATTCGGTGAAATCACTTGCTCCTTGTCCGTAGGTTAAACTATCACCCAGGGTGGCTATTTTGATTGCTGGACCTTCCTGATTTTCATTAAAATTATACATAGCTTCTACTTTTAAGATTGGAATATTGCTGCTGCCGATACGATAATAAATTGAATTATAGGCCAGCAATAAATAAATTAAGAGAATACCAAAAAGTATTATAGGAATAGCAATAATTGGACGTTTCATAAAATTTATTATTTTTTTATTAACTTATTATAGCATATCAATAATTGTGAGGGAATGCTTTTCATGCTAAAATTATCTTAAATATATGGGAAAAATTATTGTGGTGAATGACAAGATGCAGAAAAATTATCGCTATAAACTCACCGAAAAAATGGGTTCTAATTTTGCTGCTGATTTCAAACCAGAATTAACCCCAGCCGAAATGCTGGAACTTGGTGTTTTTGGCGGTCGATATTTAAGAGATTGCACGGCCGAATTTCCGGCTGCTTGGTTTAAAAAAGCAAAATTTGCTGTCGGTCCCTCAGATCGTAAACTCAATTATTTTGGCGTCAAAGCTAGTACGCCGCTTAGTTATTGGCAAGCCAAAGGCTGGATTAATGAAAATGACCCACGCGGCTGGTTTCAGTGGTATTGCCGCTATTATCTGGGTAGACGTTTAGAGAAAGAAGATCGCCGACAAATCAAACGTTGGAAAGCAATGAAGAGGCATGTTTTGGCAATCAAAAACAATTGTCGACGCGGAGATTTGAATTGTCGTCCTCGCCAAAGACAAGCTGTTCTTCATTGGGCTTACGATAGTCGAAAATTCTAAAAATAAAAATATGAAAATTTCATTCCATGGTGCTTGTCGAGAAGTGACCGGATCATGTGCTTATTTGTCCGGAGATAATTTTAAACTACTAATTGATTGTGGTTTTTTTCAGGGGGATGATTATATTCAGGATCGTAATCGCGATGTTTTTCCTTTTGAAGCTTCAGAAATAGACTTTATTTTGCTTACTCATGCTCATCTGGACCATTGTGGCCGCTTGCCAAAACTCTACAAAGAAGGTTTTCGTGGTCAAATTTTTTGCACACCACCAACCAGAGAATTAGTAGAGATTATTTTGTTGGATACCCTAAAAATAATTACTGAAGACTCCCTAAAAAGCGATGTGCCACCAATTTTTTCCGAAGCGGATGTTACCGGAACGATGAGTTTGATTAAAACCATTAATTATCATGAAAAATTTCAAATAAATTCTCAATTATCAGTTATTGCTTATGATGCTGGACATATTTTGGGCGCCGCATCTTTTAAATTATTTGTTCAAGAAAACGAGCAAGAGAAAATAATTATTTTTTCTGGCGATATTGGTAATCCGCCAGCGCCACTAATGAATGATCCCGAACTAATTAATGGTGCTGATTTTGCCATAATTGAATCTACTTATGGCGGCAAAGAACATGAAAAAAGAGAACTGGGCGTTAAAAAACTAAAACAAGCGATCAAAGAGGCGGTAAATAATCACGGAGTTTTGTTAATTCCAATTTTTGCCCTAGAAAAAGTACAAGAAATTATTTTTGAAATTAATCAATTAGTGGAAAGTCAGCAAGTACCTTTGATTTCTTATTATTTAGACAGTCCAATGGCCACCAGGGCTTTGGCGGTCTATCGAAGATACTTGGATTATTTTGATGAGCAAACCAAGGACATGATTAAAGATGGTGACGATGTTTTTAAATTCAACGGCTTCAATATTGTTGAAGATGCTGGAGAATCATATGAACTGGATGACCTTCATCCACCAAAAGTAATTTTGGCTGGTAGTGGCATGCTGAATGGTGGCCGAATGCCTCGTCATTTGAAGAATGAAATTTATAATCCTAATGCTCATTTGCTTTTTGTTTCTTATCAAGCGCAAAGAACCTTGGGTCGTCGACTACAAGATGGTGAAAAAAACGTTAAAATAGATAAACAAGAATTTGAAGTTAGATTAAAAATTTCTACCATTGATTCTTTTTCGGCTCATGCTGGCGAAAAAGAATTAGAAAAGTGGCTAAAAGCTTTGCAAAAACCAAAACCAAAAAAAGTTTTTGTGGTTCATGGTGAAGATTCGTGCAATGAAGCACTAGCTAATTATGTTAATAAAAAAATAAAGACTGAAGCAATTATTCCAGAACAGGGAATTGTTTATGAATTATAAAATATGTTAGACCTTACCTTGGTGACTATTGGTAAAATTAAAGATAAAAATTTGTTAGCAGTCGCCGAAGAATACCAAAAGAGAATCAAGCCCTTTGCTCGTTTTGAATTATTAGAATTAAAGGCAGCGGCTTTTAATGAAAACACTAAAGAGAAAGCAAAAAAAGAAGAAGCGGCGAGAATCGAAGAAGTTTTAGAAAAAAGAAAGGGCACCAAGATTTTTCTTTTAGCCGAAGAAGGAATAGAATCTGAATCAGTAGCTTTTGCTCAATCTTTGGAAAAATTAAATTGTCCAATTGTTTTGGTTGTTGCTGGTGCTTTGGGTTGGGAAAAAGAACTTAGAAAAAAATATTCAAAAATATCTCTTTCTCAATTAACGATGCCGCACGAATTAGCGCGCGTGGTTTTGTTGGAACAACTGTATCGTGCCGCTTTAATTTTGGCTGGTAAAGAATATCATTACTAAATTTATGGAAAACAAAAAAACTGCTCAGGCGGTTTGGCAAAAAATAAGCAAAGAAAAAAATGCGGAGAAAGCCAAAGCTTTATCGTATTTTTTTAAAACTGGTCCTGGACAATATGGCGAAGGAGATTTTTTTCTTGGCATCACTGTACCCGTGTCCAGAAAAGTAGCCAAAGAATTTGCCGGCCTACCTTTGACTGAGATTAAAATTTTATTAGCGAACAAATATCACGAAGTGCGCATGGTCGCTTTGGCAATCTTGGTCGCTAATTACGAGAAAGCAAAAAATGATCAAGAACGAAAAAAGATTTTTCAGTTCTATCTGGCTAATTCCAAAAAAATAAATAATTGGGATTTGGTTGATCTAACTGCACCAAATATTATTGGCGATTATTGCGTTCGTTATCCAGAAAATTTGGCCTTATTAAGAAAGATGACGCAAGCAAAAAATATTTGGCAAAGACGAATTGCTATTCTTGCTACTTTTACTTTTATAAAAAAGGGGAGCAATAAAGAAGTCTTTGAATTTGCCGAAATTCTTTTGAGTGACAAAGAGGATTTAATGCATAAAGCGGTTGGTTGGATGTTGAGAGAATCAGGTAAACGAGTTTCGATGAAAGATTTGGAAACTTTCTTGAAAAAGAATATCAAAAAAATGCCTCGCACTGCTTTGCGTTACGCGATTGAACATTTTGAGGAAAGGAAAAGAAAAAAATACCTTAAGATGCCAATAAAATAAAAACAAAAAGACCACCGATAAAGGTGGCCTTTTTTATTTTTCAAAAAATTATTTGGTGGTTTTTTTACCAGCAACTTTTTTTGCTTTTGGTGGGACAGTAGTGAATACTTTTCCATCAACAGTTTTTGAAGGTAAAACATGAACAACTTTGGTTTCCTTCAAGGAGCCGTCAAATTTCATTAATTTTTTTGTGGTAAATTTCACAAAACCGTGTTTAGCGGAATATAAAGTGTCGTCATTGCCGCGAAGAACATCGGTACCAGCATGATATTTGGTGCCGCGTTGGCGGATAATAATTGCACCCGGTTTGGCATGTTGGCCATCGGAGAGCTTGACGCCTAATCTTTTACTTTGTGAATCTCGACCCAGCGCGGTAGAGCCGCCGGCTTTCTTATGTGCCATACGTTTAGACGCAAACCAAACAAAATCAGTATTTTGTCAGTTTTTCTTAAATAAATAGTAATTGAATAACATCCTAAAAATAGCAAACATCTGAAAAAGTGTCAACCTTCGCCATTATTAAGCAAATTTTATAGGTTTTTATTTTTGTTTTATATGCTATACTTAGAAGGTAATTAATAAAAAAATATATGAGTATCAAAGTAGACCAAGAAAAATGCGTTGGCTGCGGAATGTGCGCTGGCCTCTGTCCGGAAGTTTTCATTATGAATAACGACGGAAAATCCGAAGTTATTGGCGATAACATTGATTGCGCCAAGGAAGCTGCTGCTTCTTGTCCAGTGGAAGCAATTAGCATTTCTTAAATTGCCATAAAATATGTATAAAAAATTTGAAAAAACTGGTGAGCATTTTGAGCAGCCGGAATTTTTTTCACAGGGACTACCAAAACCGGAAAAACCAAAATCTCCGGAAAATTTTGGTGAACAAAAAACGGAAGCAGCGGAAAAGGAAGAAAATAATCTTGGTCAAGAAAAATTTGGCGAAGCGGGCAAGAAAAAGGTTTCTGCCGTCAAGACTACTTCTCAATTAAGAGAAGAAGCGATTGATCGCCTTCTTTCTGATGGCTTAAGTGATATTTTTATTAAAATGCCACCAGCAAAACAACAAGAATTCAAAACCGAAGGTGAAAAAACGGTTAAAAAAATAAACAAACTAATTGAGAAAGGGAAGTTGAATTTGGATTCTTTAATAAAAATAATTCGCAAATGGCTTTCTCTGATTCCCGGCGTTAATCGCTTTTTCTTAGAGCAAGACGCCAAAATAAAAGCTGATAAAATAATGGAAATCAACAAAGAACGTTAATCTTTATCTTTATGTTTGTGCTAGATTCAAATTTAACACTAATAATTATCATCATCGGCGTTGTTGCCGCTTTGGTGGTTCTACTTCTCCTGGCTCGCTTAATTGTTTTTCATTATTCCACAAAAAATAGTTATCAAAAAAATTCAGTCTTTTTAATTAGATTACCAAAAGAAAAATCCAGAGATGATCAAGGTTTTACTACTCAACAATTACGCGAAGAAATTGCTCGTAGTGAAACTATTTTCGCCAGTATCGGCGGCCTAAAAGCCGAAAAAGGTTTTGGGTCTTGGCTCTTTGGTCGTAATGATCATTTTTCTTTTGAAATAGTGGCCAGCAACAGCAAAATTGCTTTTTTTGTTGTGATGCCAACAGACAAAGCCCGATATTTGGAACAGCAAATTCACGCTCATTATCCAGATGCTTCTATTGAAGAAGTTCCGGACTATAATATTTTTACTCCTTATAGCCAGATTGTTGGTGCTTATTTAAAAACAAAAAAACACTACATTTTCCCATTGCACACTTACCAAAAAATGGAAGTTGACCCGATGAATTCTCTAATTAATGTTATTTCCAAATTAGAGAAAAACGAAAGTATTGCTATTCAATATATTGTTCGCAGTGCCAGAAAAGAATGGCACGGAGTTGCTCGCAAAATTATTCACAACATTCAAAAGAAAAATTCCATCAAAGAAGGTATGAATACTGGTTCATTCTGGAATGAAGTTTCCAGTATTATTAATTCTTCTTCCGGTAAACCAGAAAAGGAAGTAGTTGATCAAAAAAAACTCAGCCCGCAAGAAGAAGAATTATTAAAAAGCATGGAAGAAAAAAATTCCAAAGCTGGGCTAGATGTTAATATCCGTCTAGTAGTGAGCACAATGAGTAAAGAAAAAGCCACAATGTATTTGAATAATATTGGCGATTCTTTTATGGAATACAATCATTATTCTTATGGCAACAGCTTGACTCGCGCCATCAAATCTCCTCGTCAGGTTTCTGATTTTATTTATCGCCGATTTAACAATAAGATTTCTTCTTTGCTGAATACTGAGGAATTGGCTAGTTTATTTCATTTTCCTTTGAAGAATGCTGAGACGCCAAACATCCTTTGGTTGAGCTCAAAAGTAGCGCCAGCACCAAGCGAAGTGCCTTCCGAAGGACTTTTATTGGGCTACAACACTTATCGAGGCGTCAAAAAAGAAATCAGATTCAAACCAGCTGATCGTCGTCGCCATACCTATATTATTGGTAAATCTGGTGTTGGAAAATCTGTCTTACAAGCCGACATGATTGTCCAGGATATTGAAAATGGTCATGGTGTTTGTGTACTTGATCCACACGGAGATTTGATTTCTGATATTCTTTCTCGCATTCCGGTTGAACGAGCCGAGGATGTTATTATTTTTTCACCAGCAGATACTCAGCGTCCAATGGCGATGAATCTTTTGGAATATGATCCTCGTTACCCAGAACAAAAAACTTTTGTAATTAATGAATTAATTGGTATTTTCGATAAGTTGTATGATTTGAAAGCAACCGGTGGTCCAATGTTTGAACAATACATGCGCAACGCACTTTTGTTAATTATGGACGATCCAGAAAGTGGTTCAACTCTTTTGGAAATTCCAAAAGTTTTGGCAGATGAAAATTTCCGCAAAATGAAATTAGCAAAATGCAAAAATAGTACTGTAGTTGATTTTTGGAAAAAAGAAGCTGAAAAAGCTGGTGGTGATGCTGCTCTAGCAAATATTGTTCCTTATATCACTTCCAAATTAACTCCTTTTGTTTCTAATGATATTATGCGTCCAATTATTGGCCAGCAAAAAAGCTCCTTCAATTTCCGAGATGCGATGGATAATCAAAAAATTATTTTGATTGATATGCCAAAAGGTTTGATTGGTGAAAGTAATGCTTATCTTTTGGGAATGATTGTGGTGGGAAAAATTTTAATGTCCGCTCTTTCTCGCACTGATTTACCAGCTGAATCACGTAAGGATTTTTTCTTGTATATTGATGAATTTCAAAACTTTACCACCAACTCCATCTGTCAAATTCTTTCTGAAGCCAGAAAATATGGCCTTGGCTTAATTATTGGTCATCAATACATTGGACAATTAACAAAAAATAACAATACCGAAATTAAAGATGCAGTTTTCGGCAACGTCGGAACGATGATTGCTTTCAAAGTTGGTGCTGAAGATGCAGAATTTTTAGTCAAAGAATTTGCCCCAACCTTTAATGAATATGATTTAGTAAACGTTCCGAAGGGAACTGCTTACCTAAAATTATTAGTTGATAACACTGCTTTGCGTCCTTTTTCTCTCCAAACTATCTGGCCGATTCTGGGTAATGAAAGGCCAGAAATGGGCGAGAAAATTCGTTCGCTTTCTCGCTTGAAATATGGCCAAGATCGCAGTATTGTAGAAGCGGAGATTGCCAGACGCACTTCAATAGTTTAAAATAAAGCCCTATGTCCACTCTTTATCGCGATTATCGCCCACAAGGTTTTTCACAAGTCTTTGGGCAAAACCACATCAAAATAACCATCAAAAATGAGCTAATTGCCAACAAGGTTGGTGGTGCTTATCTTTTTTGCGGTCCACGAGCAGTTGGCAAAACCACTTTAGCTAGAATTTTTGCCAAAGCGGTTAATTGTGAAGAGAGAAAATCTGACGAAGCTGAACCTTGTAATCATTGCCCATCTTGTATTAGTTCAAATGAAGGAAAAAATTTGGATGTTATTGAAATTGATGCCGCTTCGAATACTGGTGTTGATCATGTTCGTGAAAATATTATTGCTTCCGCTCGTTTGGCGCCAAACGGACACAAATATAAAGTATTTATTATCGATGAAGTTCACATGCTTTCAACGGCTGCCTGGAATGCTTTATTAAAAATCATGGAAGAACCGCCAGCACATGTTTTATTTATTTTGTGTACTACTGAAATTCACAAAGTTCCATTAACTATTATTTCTCGCTGTGAACGTTTTGATTTCAAAAGAATTAGTTTGGTGGATACTATTGAAAAACTAAAAAGAATAATTGCCAAAGAGGGAATTGAAGCCGATGACGAAATACTTGCCGCAATTGCTCAACAATCTGGCGGTCATTTGCGTGATGCCGAAAGTCTTCTTGGACAAATTATTGCGATTAGCGGTAAAAAAATAGATCAAGAAAAAGCTGCTTTAGTATTACCAAAAAATAATAATCGAGAAATTTTGGAACTATTAGATTGTTTGGCCAAAAAAGATAGCGCGCAAGCTTTGCGTTTGGTTAATGGATTATTAGATAGTGGGGTTAATATTAAAAATTTTATTGCCGAAACTGTTGAATTAATCCGCAAACTTCTTTTGAGTAAGGTTAGTCCGGGATTAGCAGAAAATGTTGGTTTGGATTTTGGCGAAAACATCGAACTAAAAATTAATGAATTGCAAAGCAAATTAAGTTTGGAAACAATTATTCGTTTTGCTAATCGCTTTAATTCATTAGCTGGTGAACAAAAGAATGCTTTGATTATTCAATTACCTTTGGAATTAGCAATTATTGAATTGTGTTTAAGCTCAGAAGCACCGGTGGTGTCAGCACCAAAAAAACCAGCCGCAGTAAGTAAAGGAATTGAAATTGAAAAACCAGAAAAACCAGCAGAATCAGTTATCAATAAAAATGTTAGTGATGAAGATTTAGAAAAAAAATGGGTAGAATTTTTGATTAAAATTAAACATCTCAATCATTCGCTTTCCTTCATCATGCAAAATTCCAAACCAGAAGGAATAAAAGATGGTGTTTTAACTTTGGCTCTCAAATACAAACTACATAGTGATCGTATTAACCAAGTAGAAATTAAGAGTTTGGTAGAACAAGCCTTGCAAGAAGTTTATTCATCAGATATAAAAATAAAAGTTCGTCTCGATGAAAACTTGGTTGTCACTCCTCGAGATACTTCCGAACCGGAAATAGTTGAAGAAAAAAAAGAAGAAGAAAAACCAAAAGGCAATGCCTTTATCAATAATTTTTTACAAAGTTTTGGAGGAGAAATAATTAGTTAAAAATATGTTAGACCTAAAATTAATTAAAGAAGAAACTGAAAAAGTCCGAGCCGCTTTACTCAAAAGAATGTCTCCGGAAAATTTGGATTTGGAATCAATTATTCAATTGGATGATTCTCGCCGAACAGTTTTACAATCAATGGAAGAAAAAAAGAGTGAAAGAAATCGTTCTTCCAAAGAAAAACCAAGCCCTGAAACAATTGCTCGAATGAAAGCTTTGGGTGAAGAAATAAAAATTGAAGAAGAAAAGTTAAACAAAATCGAAGAAGAATTGAAAGAAAAAATTTCTGCCTTGCCTAATTTGCCCGCTGATGATGTTGTCGCCGGCGGAAAAGAAAATAATAAAGTTGTTTATACTTTTGGCGAAAAACCAAAATTCAATTTTCAACCAAAAGATCATGTTGAATTAGCCACTGAACTTGGCTTGATTGATTACCCTCGAGCCGCCAAAATGTCTGGTTCCGGTTTTTGGATTTACAAAGGAGCTGGTGCTCAATTGGAGTGGGCAATTTTGAATTACTTTGCCGATCACCACAATAAAAGAAATTATACTTTTATTTTGCCACCATATCTTTTGAATGAAGCTTCTGCTTATGCTTCTGGTCACTTACCAAAATTTCGTGAAGACTTGTTCTGGACCGAAGACAAATTATGTTTGAATGCTACTTCCGAAATGATGCTCAGCAATTATCATCGTGATGAAATCTTGATCGCCGAAGAACTTCCTTTGAAGTATTATGCCTATTCTGCTTGTTTCCGACGAGAAGCTGGTTCTTATCGAAAAGAAGAGCGGGGAATGATTCGCGGACACCAATTCAACAAAATGGAAATGTTCCAATTTACCAAACCAGAAAATTCTTGGTCAGCTTTTGATGAACTTCTTGCTTCCGCCAAAGATTTACTGGAAGGATTAGGACTTCATTTTCAAATTAGCAAATTAGCTGCCGGTGATTGTTCAGCAGCGATGGCCAAAACTGTTGACCTAGAAGTTTGGATTCCAAGCATGGAAATCTATAAAGAAGTCAGTTCAGTTTCCAATGCCCTTGATTACCAGGCTCGTCGTTCCAATATTCGCTTCAAAAACTCCTCAGGAAAGAACGAATTTGTTCACACCTTAAATGGGTCAGGTCTTGCCACTAGTCGCTTATTTCCAGCCATTTTGGAGCAATTTCAGACTGCTGAGGGAACAGTAATAATTCCTGAAGCCTTACACAAATATTTACCCGAAGAACTCTGGGAATTAAAGAAAAAATAAACAAAAAATAAAAATTAGCTGCCTTTTGGCAGCTTTTTTGAATCATCTGCCAAATATATTGACATTAATAAGACTTTATGTTAGAATTAAGAGTTGAAATATTATTCTAATTTATGACAAAAAAGACTATCAAATCCTTAATTATCGGCTTCTTATCAGTTCTGCTTACCGCGCAGCCACTTTTCGCTTTGGCCGCTAATGATGGCACCCCAAAAATTGCTAATTATTTTTTGAAATATGAAATTAGTGAGCAGGAAGCTGAAGAGTTAGCCAAATGGGATTTTTTAATCTTGGATATGGAAAACCAAGAAACCAGTCCAGAACAATTAAGAAGAATTAGGGAACTGAATCCAAAAATAAAAATTGTCGCCTATATTACTTCGGAAGAAATTTTGGAATATGTTAATGCTGGTTATGCACCAATGCGCGCGGAATTAAGAAATGGAATTAAGGAAAATTATTGGCTCAAGGATCAAAACGGAAATAAACTTTCTTTTTGGTCCGGCACTTTAATGCTTGATGGCAGTAATTGTGGTGCTGATTCTTGGAATAGCTATTTATCAAATTTTATTAATCAACGAATAAAAGCTTCTGGATATTGGGATGGCGTCTTTTTGGACAATCTTTGGCCAGATATCTCTTGGTTTAATAATGGCAATATTGACCTCAATCATGATGGCAAAAAAGATGCCGCTTCTACTTTAAATGCTAGTTGGTTAAAAGGTTCAAAAAATCTTTTAGCCCAAATCCGTTCGAAAACTGGTAATAATTTTTTAATTGTTGCTAATGGTCAAGCCAACGCTAATTTTGAAAAAGATTTGAATGGTCGTTTAATGGAAAACTTTCCGTCCTTATTTAACAATAATAGTTGGGCTAACTCCATGAAGTCTTATACTTCATCAATTAATTCTCAAAAAGCTCCAAAATTAACCGTTCTTAATTCTTACAACAAAAACCAAAATGATTATCGAAAATTTCGTTTTGGCTTAGTTAGCTCATTATTATCTGACGGTTATTATAGCTTTGATTATGATGTTAGTAATCATGGACAAACTTGGTGGTATGACGAATATGATACTATTCTCGGCAATCCTGAAGGGACGGCTTATAATTTATTAAATAAAAAATCAACCGCTTGGCAGGCTGGTTTATGGCGTCGTGATTTTGAAAACGGTATTGTGGTAGTTAATTCAACCAACAAAACACAAACCTATTCTTTTAATAAAGAAAATTTTGAAAAGATTAAGGGTGTTCAAGATGTTGGTGTAAATAGTGGTCAAAAGGTTAACTGGGTAAAATTAGTTCCTGGCGACGGAATTGTTCTTTTGAAAAAGAACACCGAAATCAAAGACAGCACTTTTGTTAATGGTGACTTCGTGAGAGTTTTGAATGAAAGAAACCAAAATGTCCAAAATGGTTACTTTGCTTATTTGGATAATGTTCCTGGTTCCGCCAATGTTTTAATTACTAATTTTAATGATGGCAAGGCAATGATTTATTCTGTTGGTGGCAAAATCATGATTAGTCGCCAAGGGAAAACTTTAAAAAATTTCCGTGCCTATTCTGATAATAATCCAAATAATGTTAGCTTGGCAGCTGCCAATCTTCTTGGCAATTCTGAGAAAGAATTAGTTGTTGGTGCTGGCAAGGGAAATGAACCTTGGGTGAAAATTTTTGATCGCCAAGGAAAAGAATTGAAAAGATTTTATGCTTTTGATCGAGTTTTCCGTGGTGGTGTTAGCGTCGCAGTTGCTGATTTAGATGGAGATGGTAAAATAGAGATAATAGTAACCCCGGGAAGTGGTTTAAATTCCGAAGTAAGAATCTTTAGTAGTGATGGTAAACTAAAAAATAAATTTAGTGTTTTTGAAAAAAATTTCCGTGGTGGCGTTAGTGTTGCTGCCGGCGATGTTGATGGTGATGGAACAAAAGAAATTGTGGTCGGTGCCGGAAAGGGAGGCGGACCACAAGTAGCAATTTATAATGGCGAAGGAGAATTAAAATCTCAATATTACGCCTATGATAACGACTTCAAAAAAGGAGTAAGAATTTCCGTTTCTGATATTAATAAAGATGGTAAAGCAGAAATTCTTGCCGGTATCTTAAATTATTAAAACTATGAAGAATCCATTTAAAAAAATCATGAGAGGCTTCAATAATCGCTACGAAAAATTTTATCGTGGTCGCTATCTCCATTTGATTGTTGATATATTTTTACTATCAATAGTTATTTGTTTTTCTGGTGTTCTATTCTTTCTTTGGCGCTATCATCCAAATATGGCCGATATCAATTCACCAATTCATAAAGAATTAGCCACCACCACCAAACAAGCAACTGAAACACCGGTTGTGGTAAAGAAACCTAAAAAAGCTCCAAGTAATTTAAAAGTTCAAGCTAGTGTTTTGTATAATAGTTTGCAAGGTGATCAATTAGGTTCTGGCCCGATTCCACCAATTGCCACTATTCCAACAACTTATTGGTTATTTTTTAAGGCAGAAAATAACGGAAATGAAGTAGACAACTTTTTAATGAGCGCTAAATTGCCTAGCAATGTCACTTTCACCGGCAACAAAACGTTAAGTGCTGGAACTATTTCTTATCAAGAAGATCGTCATCTTTTGATTTGGCGGGTTAACACTTTGGCCAAAGATCAATCTTCCTATTCTGCTGGAATGGAAATATCTTTAACGCCAAGCGTCCAACAAGTTGGTAAAAATTGTGAACTAGTAACCAATATCCGTTATAGTGCTAACGACATTGAAGCCGATACTGAATTAAGCGGCACTCTCAAAAGTATGACAAGTGCCTTGGATTTTGATAAAATAAATCAAGGCCAAGGAAAAGTTGAAGCCCTGGATTAATCACTTTTTATGCTTATTTCTTTTTTAAAGAAAATTCGTAAACCAAATTATCATCCTCTCAATAAAATTCAAATCTCCACCGAACGTTTGGCGGCTAATTTTCGTTTACTAAAAAATTTACAGCCCCAAGCAGAAATAATTCCAGTTCTAAAGTCCAATGCCTATGGTCATGGGTTAAAAGAATTGTGCGAAATCACCAGTCAATTAGGGGCAAAAATGGTTGCTGTCGACTCTTTTCCGGAAGCACAAATTGCTTATCGTTATTTTTCCGGCAAGGTTTTGCTGATCGGTGAAATGCCACACGAAGCTTATCTTTATTGCCGCCCAAACAAAACCGAATTTTGTGTTTATAACGATAACACTCTTAAATTTTTAGCTGATAAATTTAAGAATCCTCACATTCACTTGTTTGTTAACACGGGAATGAACCGAGAAGGGATTCAAGATTTGTCGGCTTTTTTGTTAAGAAATCAAGAAACCATCAAAAGAGTAAAAATTACTGGTCTTTGCTCTCATCTCGCCTCCGCCGATAGCGATTCTTTTCTAAATAAAAAACAGGAACAAAATTTTATAGCCTGCTTGGATATTTTAAATAATAATAAAATTTATCCAGAATTTATTCATCTTGGAAATTCAGCTGGTATTTTTACGCTCAATAACTCCAGATTAAACGCTTTTCGTTGCGGTTTGGCTTTCTATGGCTACAATCCATTTTCTCCTAGTAATCCTCATTTTGAGGCCGCCAAAGCCTTGGTGCCAGCCTTAAAAGTTTTTTCACAAGTAGTTTCTTTGCAAGAAATTGAAAAAGGAGAAAGTGTTTCCTACAATGAAACCTATCAAGCCGAAAAAAAAGAAAATTTAGCCATCATTCCTTTTGGTTATTATGAAGGCTTGCCAAGAAATTTATCCAACAAGGCATCATTTAAAATAATTGGCGAAAATAAAAATTTTTGGGCACCGGTGGTTGGTCGAATTTGTATGAATCTTTCCTGTCTAAAAACAAATGAGGAAAAAATTCAATTAGGAAGCCAAGTGGAAATTATATCTTGGAACAAAGGAGAACAAAATTCCTTAGAAAATCTAGCTGATTTATCACATTTAATTCCTTATGAAATCTTAACCAATCTGGATAGCCGAATCCGCAGGGAAGTGCTAAAATAATTTCTATGTACAAGCAAAAGAAGCAAATAAGAAATGATTATTTGGCAACAATAAAAAAAAGAAAAAAAGCAATCAAAAAAGATTACCAAAATAGAAAATTTGATAATCCGTTTTTTAATCGTCGAGCCAAAAGGGAACAGAAGATTTCTCAAAGACTGAAGATTAGTTTAATTATTTTTGCTTTTTCTTTATTGGTTTTATTTTATTTCTTTTTTTACTCTCCTCTGTTTTTTGTTAAAAATATTGAGATAAAAGGTTTAACCAGAATAAACAATACTGAGATAACAAATTTAGCTTTTAGCCAGAGCGGGGAATGGCGCTGGTTGATTTTTAAACAGAGCAATTTATTTGTTTTCTCTACCAAAAACTTGGCCGAAAAAATTCAAACCAACTATAATTTTTCCGAAGTTAAAGTGACAAAAAAAATACCAGAAACGATTGTTGTTAATATCAGCGAACGTTCTTGCTCTTTAATTCTAGAAAACCCTGATGGTTCTTGTTATTTTATTGATCCAGAAGGATATTTAATCAAAGAATTAGGAGTACAAAGTGCTGATCGTAACAAATTACCAGTAGTTGTTGATGAGCGTGGTTTGAGTAGCGAAAATAATCGAGTAGATTTGGATCGCCAATATTTGGATTTTATGTTAGAATTATATCAGAAGATTAATAGTTCTACTGATCTAAAAATTGATAAATTAATTATCGACAAGAATCCAGATACCCTGAGAGTCAATCTGAAAGAAGGTCCATTTTTACTGTTTAGCATCAAGGAGTCACAAGACAAACAATTAAGCAAGCTAATTATTCTCCGCAAAGAAAAGGTGAAAGATGATTTCAAAAATATAAAATATTTTGATTTACGATTTGGCGATAAGGTTTATTACACCAATAACGAAAATAACGAAGAGGCAGGGAAGTAGACACTTCCCTTGCTAAAAACTATAAAAACATATGCTTAACTCCGAAGGCTTCTTTAAATTTATTTTTGGTTTTGCAATTTTTCTTTTTTGTCTAATCACCATTGGTGTCTTTCTGATTATCATTAAAATAATTTTATTGTTCACACCGGAAGTGAATGTCATGGGACTACTATTATCTTATCGATAAATGATCTTGAAGAGAGTTTGAACTTAGAAAACTATTATTTAAAGGCAATTGAGTATTGCCTTTTATTTATTTGACGACTAACTCAGAATACGCTATAATTGAGTGTAAGAGATATTATACTCAGTTATATTTAACTAGTAACTCATCACCTTTATGCCTGAAATTTTGCCATTATTCGATGAATTTCTTCTAAATCTAAAAGTTAATAACTATTCTCCGGAGACTCTCTATAACTATGAACGTGATCTCAAAACTTTTGAAGATTTTTTGATTGACTCACAAATATCTTTTTCCAAATTGACCAAAAAAGATATTTTGCTATACAAAGCTTTCTTAACTTCTAGAGATCGCAAAACTGCCCAGCATTACGACGCCAAGGTTCGTTTGGGCGCTTATTCAATTAACCGTGTACTTTCGGTTCTTAGGGGCTATTTTCGCTATTTAAACGATATGGATCATCCCTGCCCGATTCCACCAGATGCGATTAAAATGCTCAAAACTGTCAAGAAGAAGCTTCAGATTGCTGAACTTGACGAAATGTCAAAATTATTGGAATCGCCAGTTGTCCTCGAAAAAAACCCTTTAATCGGCTTACGCAATCGAGCGATGCTGGAAGTACTCTTCTCTACTGGGATGAGAATTTCTGAACTGATCAATTTAAAAATTTCACAAGTCGATGCTGAAGGAAGAATTTTTGTTTTGGGCAAAGGCAAGAAAGAACGTTTCGTTTATTTAACACCAAGAGCCAGGGAACACTTGGAGGCTTATCTAAAAACCAGAATGGACTCTTCCCCGTTCGCTTTTATTCCCTACCGCGGACAGAACGCTGAAGTACAAGAGAAAAAAATTTCGACCAATTATTTACAATACAAAATTAAACAGTATCGTGAATTGCTAGGAATAAATTTGCCAATCTCTGCCCACACTCTCCGTCATGGCTTTGCCACCTATTTAGCTGAATCAGGTGCTAATCCAGTGGCTATTCAAGTTTTATTGGGACATGACTCCTTGAATACTACTACGCGTTATGTCCATGCTTCCGATACTTACGCCAGAAGTGAGCAACAAAAATTTCATCCTCTCAAAAAATAAAAAAGGATTGACAAAAGATTGCTTAAATGAAACAATAAACAGTTATATTTGAACTTTTAAAAAATAAATAAAAGTAGTCACAACCAAAAGAAAATTAAAATTTAGTTCTTTTTTGGTTGTGACTACGGTGGTCGATAACTCCTTCTCGGAATAGAGAAAAATAAAAAAAAATAAAAAAATGGAGAAAAAACTTCCCTTGGGTGTCAACGAAGCAAGCGTCAATAAAATGTTTGCAAAAATACAAAATCAGACCGGACTTGCTCCGTCACAAATCATAAAAGGTGTAGAAAGAGGATCTTTAAAAATTTCTTTAAATAAAGAACAACGCTCAAGTAAATACCTTGAAAATGATGGAATTATCCGTTTTAAAGTCACTTCTGATAATACCAGCGCGAAAGAATGGCTTCGAAGATTAAATTCTTTTAGTCTTGATAGAGACCTGAAAGATACTATTCGCGAGCAATTAATACCAAGCAATGGGATTAATTATGAAATTGTGATTTTAAGAAAATCTTTACTTAAGAATCAAACTGTAACTGTGCAAAATCTTAAAAATGAAGCGAAAAAGCGCAATTTTAAAACATTAAATTTAGAAGCTGTTTGTCTCATTAGAGAAAAATTTTCTAGCAAAGAATTAGAAGACATGGGTATTAATTGGATAATAACAATGCAACAAGACCAATTAATAACATACGTCGGAGGTTCAAATTTACGGACACTTTCAGAAATTGATTCTCAACGAGTCAACAAAAAGGATTGTTTTGCCTTTTTGGTGGACAACTAATCAACAATTAATTAAACAGACTAAGCTCGAATTTATACAAAATAATTCGAGCTTATTTTTTAATAAAACAACCTGATTTCTCAGGTTGTTTTTTATTTTTTGTTTATTTCTATTAAGGCAAGTAGTTTAAAGGATTAACCGGCAAACCATTTTTTCTTACTTCAAAGTGTAAGTGTGGCCCGGTGCAAAATGGTCCAGAACCAACTGAACCAGGCATACCACCGGTGCGACCAATAACTTGACCAGCGCTAACATACTGATCGGCTTTCACATAAACTGCCGAAACGTGACCATAAACCGTTGATAAATTATTTCCGTGAACAATCATGATGTAGGCATAACTGGAATCACCAGCAAATTTTACTCTCGCAACATAACCATCAGCGGCAGCACGCAAGTTACTTCCTTGAGCAACCCTGACATCAATCGCTGGATGTTCACCAATACTTTTGCGGAATGGATAATCTGGATCATGAAAAGTAGAAGTAATGGTATTTTTGGCAACTGGCCAATTAAGTGTCGCGTTAGGATCTAAAGTTTTGTTGGCCTTGGCTAATTTTTCGCGAACAACTCTTTCCATGTTAGCAATATCAGCGGCGGCTGCGGCTTGTTCCCTTTTGGCTTGCGCTAAAAGTTTTTGATAAGTCTGTTCAGAATATTTTGTTTCTTGTAAAATTTGCTCTTTATTATTTTGTTCATAAACCAAGCCATTCTTTTTCTCTTCTAATTTCTGTTTCAAACTTACTAAATCGGCACCTTTGGTTCTCAGGGCTTCTTGACTAGACAACATGTTTTCACGGCTAGTTTTCAAATCTTCCAAACTTTTGGAAACTTCTTCACTTGTATTTTCTAAATATTTTGCTTGATTCAAAAAATCGGATAAAGAATCGTTAGCCAAAAGAATTTCAATTGTTGAAATTTGATCCTGGCGATACATTAACTTTAATAAAGACGAGATATGTTCTTTTTGTTTTTCAATGGAACGATTAACATTTTCTAAATCGATAGTGGCTTTTTTGATTTCTAATTCTGTTTCCACAATTTGACCTTTGGTTTCATCCAAATCTAACTGTGCTTTACTAACTCGATTTTCCAAAATAGATAATTGATTATTTAAACTGGATTGCTCTTCTCTTTTTTGAGCAATCAAGGAAGAATAGGTTTGCTGACGTTTTTGAATAGCAGAAATCTGATTTTGTTGAGCTTTTATTTTGGCATTCAATTCATTGATTTCTTCATCGTAACTAACACCATTGGCGAAAGGCGGACAAAATAAAAAAGCAACGCCAAAAGTGATGAGAATAGCAATTTTTAAACGTTTTTTATAAAACATAAAACAATAATATTTATCTATATTCTGGATTGTAACATTTTTCTATATTTTTGTAAATGCTATTTCGATTCTTTCCAGTGATTTTTCTCGACCCAAGACAGCGGCAATCTCAAAAGGGCTTGGACTATTCTTTTCTCCTGATAAAGCAACGCGTAATGGCCATAAATAGTCACCATTTTTTTTGTCATTTGTTTTCAACCAGGAGAAAATTAGCTCTTCCAAATTTTCTTTAGTCCAAACAATAGAATTATTTTTGAGAACTTCTTTTATTTCTTTTAAATTATTAATACTTTCTTCAACACTTAAAGATTTCCAAGCCAATAATTCTTTTTCGTAATCAGGCAACTCAAAAAAGAAGGCAGAAAGTTCGCGTGCTTCAGAAAGTTTTTTCAGGCGATCTTTGATTAAAGAAATAACCGCTAACAAGAAATCTTTATTTTCATTTTCTGGTAAATATTCTTGGCACAACTCTAATAATTCTTCATTGGTTTTTTGACGAATATAATAACCATTAAAAAAATCTAATTTTTCTGGATCAAAAACTGCTGGGCTAATACCCATACCGTTAGCAGAAAATTCTTTTTCTAATTCTGTAAGCGTAAAAAATTCTTGATCGGATTTTGGATGCCAACCAAGCAAAGCACAGAAGTTAATAATTGTTTCTGGTAGGTATCCTTTGGCGCGATAATCTTCAACAAAAACATCGCCTTGTCTTTTGGATAATTTACCACCGCCTTTATTGAGAATTAATGGCAAGTGATAAAATTTTGGTGCTTGCCAACCAAAAGATTGATACAATAAAATATTCTTTGGAAAAGATGGAATCCATTCTTCGCCCCGAGAAACATGACTTATTTCCATTAAGTGATCATCGACCACGCTAGCAAATTGATAAGTTGGGACGCCGTCAGATTTGATCAAAACTTGATCATCCAAGTCTTCAGCTTTAAAAATAATTTCTCCGCGTAATTCATCATAAACTTTTATTTCTCCCTCCAAAGGCATTCTTTGCCTAATCACAAAAGTTTCGCCAGCCAAAGCACGAATGTTTGATTCCTCCAAAGAAAGGTCACGACAAGCACGGTCATAACGTGGTGCTAATTTTGCTTCTTGTTGATTAAGTCTCATCGCCTCTAATCTTTCAGCACTGCAAAAACAGCGATAAGCCTTCCCTTCATTAATTAATTGATCGGCATATTTTTTATAAATATCCAAACGTTCAGTTTGAATGTATGGACCATAGTCACCACCAATCAGCGGACCTTCATCAAATTTTATGCCAACCCATTTGGTTATTTTTAGTAAGCTCTCCACTGCTCCCTCAACTTCCCTTTTTTGATCAGTGTCTTCGATGCGTAAAATAAAATCACCGTCCAAACTTTTTGCCAACAAATAACCAAAGAGAGCAGTACGCAAATTACCGATATGCAAAAATCCAGTTGGTGACGGCGCAAAACGCAATCTATTTTTTTTAGTCATATTTTTAGTTTAAAACTTTTTTTGCAAAATTTAATATTTTTTCCATCGCTTCTTTTCGAACTGGATGAACTTCTTCAACTAATTGATTAAGTGGTACAAAACGCCAGTCGGCATGATCCCAAAAATTTATTTTTATTTCTTCGTTTGGATTGGTCATTTCCGCGACCAAGAAAGATTGTTTTTGTCCGCGATAATCAAAGTGTCTAGGCGTATTATTGTTAGTGCCGCGATAATCACTTTTGAAGAAGCGATATTTGTAAGCATTCTTCCAAACTCCTCGAACAAGCAAATTTTTAACACCAGTTTCTTCTCGTAATTCTCTCAAACCAGCCTTTTCAGCACTTTCACCATCGGTTCCGCCCTGAGGAATTTGCCAGTGCCCACGCGGTTCGGCTCTTTCCACCAGCAAAGCTTCCCAAATATTATTATTTTTTCTCACCATTAAGCAGGAAACATTGGGACGATAACGATGGGGGTTAATGAAGCGCCAAAGAAATATTTTCCAAAGAAAAACTGCCGTTGCTCGCCAAATTCTTTTGATTCTTTTGGGCTGTTTAATTACTCGCCAAAGCCATTCTAGTCCTATTTTGCGAAAAATTCTAGGAGCACGAATAGCTTTTTTGGTTAAGAAATCAAAAGAACCACCATTAGCAATCGCTAGATTAACGCTCGGGATTTTTTTTAGATTATGATAAATAACTTTCTCTTGAAAAGGTGCGCCGAAAGAACAAAACAAAATTTTCGGTGAAAAATTATTCAAGGAAGCGAGAATTTCTTCCGGCAGAACAACGGTTTTCTCCAAATCAATAATTTGAAATTTTAACTTCGGCCATTTTTCACAAAGAACTTTGTGAATATCTGCTGCACTAGAAAGTCCACCGCACCAATTCAAAATACTAACTGGCCAATCCTTTTCTGCTGCTTCATTCAAAAGTTGTGGCGTAAGATCAGAACCGGTGATGCGAGGAATTTTTTTACCAGCCAAACGACCGGCAATCACCAAACCAAAACCATCAGCTGGCGCCAAATCTGCTTGATTTAGAAGATAAAAATACTCCTCATCTTGATGAGAAGCCAAAACTATTTCCGGATTTGGAGTAACCAGATAATGCTGTCCGTCATTTGTTAGTTCAATAATTTTTTTAAACAATTCTTCCCTGTTTAAGGTTGAAATATTTATTCCCAAGATATTTACCATATGCTATAATAATAACATTCAATCTTATTATAAAAAAGCCCCCCATGTCCAATCATAAAAAAATTTCGAGAAAAATCGAGGAACTATTTATTGATAATCCGGATACCCCCTTTAATCTCAGTTGGATAAACATTGTTAGTGCCAGCAAAAAAGAAATTGACTACCTAAAAAAACGTTTCAATTTCAATACAGCTAATTTGGAAGCTTCAATTTGCACGACCTTTGCCCAAAGGCCAATGATTTTTGAGGAAAATGGTTATCTCTTCATGATTCTTCATTTTCCGATTTTTGAAAACAATCGAATCATTGCTGCCGAGATTGAATTTTTTGTCGGCCATGGATTTTTAATTACTGTTCACAACAACAACATTCCAACAATTGAGAAGTTTTTTACTTACTGCAAAGAATCGCAAAATTCTCTTCTCTCTTACGCCAATGAATCGTCAGTCATGTTGCTTTATGAAATTTTGGATCGCTTAATGAAGGATTGCTATCCGTTAATTGACCAAAACAGTGTGAAGATTGACCAAATAGAAGATCAAATTTTTTCCGGAACCCAAAAACAAGCAGCTGAAGAAATGCTCTCCGTCAAAAGAAATATTATTAGTTTAAGAAAGATTCTCCAAAACCACAAAAACATTTTAAAACGTTTAACTGAAATGCGTAGCAGTATTGTGGAACGAGAATTAATCAAAAAACATTACGACATCTTGGTTGAACATTCAAAAAGAATTTGGGAAATGTTGGATATTCAAAAAGATACAATCGAAGCTCTTCATGACACCAATGAATCTTTAATGAATAACAAAATGAACAACATCATGATGATTCTGACGATTTTTTCCGTTTCCATGTTGCCATTAACTTTAATCACCGGAATCTTTGGAATGAATACTATTAATATGCCAATAGTAAATAGCCCTTATGGTTTCTGGGTCATTATGTCTATCATGACAATTTCTTTAATAGCCCTCCTGTCCATCTTCAAACGCAATAAATGGTTTTAAACAAAACGTCAAAGATATTTTACAAAATTCCCGAAAAGTTTCGGGAATTTTTTTTAACATTTTTTTTGTTTAATTTTGGCTAAATTTTTTTTGCGAAAAAGGGACTCAAGGTATTGACAAAAGAACAGAAATGATGTATTATTAAGGGTCAAGTAATACACATATCTATGAAAGCCTATTTAATTGGACAAAAAGGAATACCAGCTAAAAATGGCGGAGTTGAAAAACACGTCGAGAATTTAGCAATTCGTTTGGCAAATAGTGGCCAAGAGGTTTTTGTTTATGCGAGAAATAATTATCAAGATAAAAAGATAAAACAATACCAAGGCGTAAATATTATTAACTTGCCAAGTATTGGCACCAAAAATCTAGATGCTATTTCTCACACCTTTTTTGCTTGTCTTGATTTGATTTTCCGTCGTCGACCAGATATTGTACACTTTCATTCCGTTGGACCATCCTCATTAATCTTTTTATTAAAGTTATTCCGACCAAAACTAAAGATAGTTTTTACTTTTCACTGCCAAGATTATCATCATCAAAAATGGGGTCGTCTTGCTCGTTGGTATCTCAAGCTAGGCGAATCAATTGGTTGCCGCTATGCTGATCAAGTAATTACTATTTCCGAAGAACTAAAAAAATATAGTAAAGAAAAATACGGCATTGAGGCCACTTATATTCCTAATGGTGCTGAAAAAGTAACCGAAAGTGATTCAGATTTATTGAGCGCTTGGAATTTACAAAAAGGAGAATACTTTGTTTCTATTTCCCGTTTAGTTAGACATAAAGGGATTCACTATTTGATTGAAGCTTATCAAAAATTAAATACCGAAAAAAAATTAGTGATTGTTGGTGGAGGTGCTTTTACTGATGAATATGTTGCTGAATTAAAAAAATTAGCGGCTGATAATCCAAAAATAATTTTCACCGATAACCAAAGTGGAAAAGTTTTAGCTCAGCTTTATGCCAATGCTTATGCTTTTATCCAACCATCCGAATATGAAGGTTTGTCGGTTGCTCTCTTGGAAGCAATGTCTTATGGTCTTCCCTGCGTGGTCAGTAATATTCCTGCAAACCTGGAAGCAGTTGCCGGCCAAGCTTTAATTTTTGAAAATAAAAATATTGAAGACTTAAAAAATAAAATCTCCGAGATAGATAGCAATCCGGATTTGGCTAATGAGATTGGTCAAAAACTTCGTGAACGAGCAAACACTGAATATAACTGGGATATTATTACCGACAATACCAAGAAGCTCTATGAGAATTTAGTTGTCAAAAAATAAAGGCGGATTTTTATCCCGCCATTAGAATTTTTATAAATTCTGATGATGAGATAAAAGTTATCTCTGTAAAAACGTAATTTAACAATTTCAAAAATAATTAAAAATGAAGAAAATTTTCTTTTTGTTGATTGTAGCAATAGTTGCCGCAACAGCATTCATCTCTTGTCGAGATGAGTATGATGACATTTGTGATGGCTATCCAGGCCCGCAAAATTTGAATGCTGTCATTTCCCTTTCAGGAAATATTGATGCTGAAGATAGTGTTCAGGTGAACACTGCCTTAGGATTATCTGGTGCTTTAAGCACAGGTAATATTCAATCTTTTCGAATATCTTGGGGTGACGGCAGTACTCATGGACCGATTAACATTAACAATAACAATCAAATTACCGGTAGTCACACCTACGCCAGTATCGGTGACTACTTAATTAGATTAGCTATTTTTAGTGGACCAAATGCCACTGGCGATTCAGCAATCGCCACCAAATGGATTCATGTGTGTAATAAAGTAATTAATCCAATCACGGATTATGATTCTTTATTAGTCAAATATGACTCCTTATATCTAGGCAATGGTAGTTGGCGAAACTACTGGCGCTTAAATTGTGCTAAGGCGTTTGGTACAAACTACTCAACCGATTGTCGCTATCGTGGCGACGCTAATGGTTGGAATTTGCTTCAGATAAGTGCCCCAGCTAGCAATGGTTGGGTATACTTTACCACTGACGGAACCCAAAGATTTACAATCATCAACATGCAAAATGGTTCAGAAATCTGGGCCAGACTTAGCACAAATGTAAACGAGAATGAACACTCGTTAACAAGGTGGAACAGTTTTGGATGTGTGGATGTTGTCTGTATGGCCAATGGAACTTTCCCAATTTGGGATCCAGGCTCTATCGGAGATCAATTGATTAATCTTAACCGATTAAACAATGGCAAGTTAAGAATCAACGTAAAGGCTTGTCCTGGCACATTCGTGGTGACATCCGGTATGAGTCCGGGTTTGAAACTTTACTATCCGTCAGGACAGCAAGTGGTAACTATGAATAAGGATTATAATGATCCTTATGGCAATCATTGGTATGTCGATGTTAACCAAAGTGACTTCAATAATGGAGCAATCACTTTTAACATATTACCAAGTGTTAGCCAAACTAATACTTACCATTTTTGGAGTAGTTCATATTGGGGCCCAAATAGTGGGAATCAAACATTTACTATTCCAGCCGGAGTAAATCCTCCTTGGTAAAAAAGTAAAAAGAAAACTAAAAACACAAAACCCTCAATTCATTAATTTGGATTGAGGGCTTTTTCTTTTTAAAAAATTTTTGGCAAAGAAAAAAGTCGCTTCTGCATTGAAGCGACTTTCTGTTTTAAAACCCGAAGGTTTTGATAGATTTTAATAGTGAAATTCAATTGTCCCATATCTTCTTGGACATGTTGGACAATCATCTTCTGTTTCAACTTTTTTAGTCTCAATTTTTTTTGGAACAATTTTTGTAACCGGTTTCTTTTGTTTCTCGGTTACATTAACTTTTTTTTCCAAAGTACTAGTCGGATTGAGTTTTAGTTCAACATTTTCTGGAACTTTAACAACCTCAACAACTACTGGCACCTGAACCTCTACCTTTGGAACATTTTTTTTTGTTTTTTTTCTGATAGGTTTTTTGGTAATTTTTGCGGGTGCTTTTTTGTTACAATTTTTTTGGCAATCAGCTAGTTGTTCTTGAGAAACAATCAAAGCATTTTTCAAAGAATCAATTTGCTTTTGCTTATTGTCTACTTGAACAACTTTCGGCTTTTCTGTATTTTTTTTCTTGCCCATATTGCAGGACCTGAAACCAAACACAATCAAAATAGCCACAATTAAGACAACTACTAACACTAACGTTCTTTTAAATGCCTTTCCTTTAAAAAAATCTGTTATTTTTTTCATTTCAACCTCCTTTTTTAACAACCTTTACGTGAGAAAAAAACAGACCACGCAAATAGATCAGCAGATACGCCACAATATGATCCAGGCATAAATCCACCAACTTGTTGATAGGCATATACTTTTATCATATTTTGATAAAAGTGTTCCCCACCAAAAATACTAATACTTCCCCCAAAAATGAAAGAAGAATTTTCAATTTCTTTGGTGCTGGTTATAATTGGATGTTCAAAAGAATATCCAATGTTAACATCCAAATTTGCAATCCAATCTTCACTTAAATAAAATCTAAGTAAAGTTTGATCCAAATTTAAGGAAAAATATTGCAAATTTGCCGATACTGAATCTGGTAAATCCACAATTTTAGAATCATAGTATAACTTCTTTTGAGAAGTTATTGGTTGATTCATGCTTGCTGTAATTATAGTTCTGTTGAAAAAATCAACTTCCGGTCTATAATAGGCCAAGGTCATTAGACCATCAAAAAGAAAATCTTTTTGATAATCATTGTAATCGCAATTTAATTTTTCATAACGAATCGTTGCTTGTTTTAAACCAAGATTCATTTTGAAAAATAAATTATTGTTATTGTTTAAATTAACAAATGAAAGACCTCCTGACCAAGCAGTTTCTCTACCATTAGTAATAAAACAATGAGCAAATTGATTATATTTATGGTCTAAATAGAATCCGAAATAACCTCCTTCCCCAACAGAGAAAGGACGAACTTGGAAACCATAATTATCAGATTGACCCTCGTAGGTCTTACCGATACTGCTAAAATTTTTTTCAGCAGTTACGTCAATTATTTGAGCCTTTAAACTCAAACCGGTCATGATAAACACTGTGATTACCATTACCAAAGAAAAAATAATCTTTTTCATCTCCTTATTTGTTTTTGTTATTTTATTTTAAATGTACGGAGAACGATTTTCGTTCTCTTGCCAGTGCTCTTTTAAAGCACTAGCGAGAAAACAAAATTATTCTCGTGGCAAAATATTTGCCATATTACCTTTTAATTCTACTGGCTTTTCTGACGATATCGGTTCAACAAAGTTGCCGGCCAAAAATTCTGTTTCAATATTTTGATTATCCAAATGAACGGGAATCTTTTCTGCTTTCACTGTTTTTGTTTGTACTAAAATTTCTTTTTGCTTTTTTTTGCGACGAGATTTTGGCTTGCCAAAAAGATAAAAATTATATTTTTCTTCCGGTAGAAAATAAATATAAACAAAACCAAAAGCAACACCAAGAACGACTGAGAGTCCAAAATTAATTAAAGGATTTGGGTTGGTTGGATAATTAGAAACCAAAGGCTGATCAATAACATTTACTTTAACTGTGTCGCCCATTCCTTGATAATTAAAATTCTTATTCATCAAAACATCATTAACCGCCAAAGCTAATTGTTTTGCTTGATAAGGATCTGGATGATAAATTTCCATTTCAATAATTCCGGTATTGTTCAAACTTTGTGCCTTCACTGTTTTCTTCCAAGTTTTTTGTTGGCGAGTGGCATCGCTGCCAAAATAAGAACGATCAACATTATATTGAGAGCTGAGAGTTAAATCGTAGAAAGAGCTAGAATATAAAACTTGAGAAAACAAATTTCCTAGATATTCATTTGATTTAGAAACAGTATAAGGATCAACGTCTCTTGTGTTTTGAATCACTAATAATTTTGACTTGGCACTATACTTTAAAGGTTGAACAAAGGTAATAATCAAACCCAAGGCAATAAATACGAAAATCCAGGCCCAGATGGTCTGTCGTTTTTTTGACAAAAGTTTAATAAAATCTTTTAATTCCATAAATGTTATTATTTTATCGAGAATGCTTCCATAATCTGACCCTTTATTATAATATATAACTTTTTATTTGTCAATAGCCAAGCGTCCAGGCTGCTCTGCCCAACTCTTGACAAAAAAAGATAAACAGTGTAAAATGAGGATACGAAAATTAAAGAAAGTCAAATAAGAAAATATATGAAAAAAATAATTTCCCTCACCTTGCTGGCCGCTGTGCTATTTTTCGCCGCTGTGCCTCTCGGTCAAACTAAAAATAAATCCTATTACTCCGGTGATGCGGTTAGCTACAACGGTCAATTGGTAGTTGCTTCAGCAAATACCGGCGGTATGGAAGTTTTTGTTTTGAATGGTGGTAACCTAGAAAGAATTAGTCGCACTCGCCCATTCAATTCTCGCTTTAATAACTATGGTAGTTATTACGAAGTAACCCTCTCCAAAGAAGGTGCTAATCTTTATGCTTATGCCGCAACCGATTTCCGAATTGATAAATACAATATTAGCGGATTAAATGCTGCCCCAATCTTGGAAAATAATGTATCTAATACTTATTGGGAATGGTATGGTGGTATGCAAACTTTTAGTAACAGTTATTTTACCATTGGTAGCAAGGGTGTAAAATTATTAAATAAAGACTTGCAAGTAATTGATAGCTACGACTTCAAAAACACAGATAATCAATATAATATCCGCGTTAGTGAAGATGGTCGCTATTTAATTGATGTTAGTGGCAATTCCCTTCGCATTTTTGATCGCAATAGTCGCAGAGTTGTTTCCGAAATTGCTTTAAATTTTGAAAAAGATAATGGTAATCGTCGCGCAACAATGGATGCCGAGGGAAATATTTTCGTTACTGATGATTTTTATGCCAAGAAATTTTCTCTTGATGGTACTTTGAAAGGTAGCTTCCGTCACCTTGATCAACCTGGCTATGATACCGTTTTATCTGGTTCTAGTTTGTATTTCAGTAATGGTGTTGGGGTAGTAAAATTAGCAAAAAGCGATTTACGTCTTCAAGGCTTCAAATATACCAGCTCTTACGGTGGCAATGGTTGGGCAATGGGCTTAAAAGCTGTCTCAACTTCTAATGGTGATCGCGTAGTGGTCTTCAACAATTCTGGAATTTTGGTGCTTAATCAAAATTTAGAAAAAGTTGCCTTCTTTGTTAGTGATACTGGCGAAGATGAAGTTATTTCCCCTACTGAAAATATGTGGCTAAAAACTGATATTGCGAAAGCTAAAGCAAAAGCTACGGTAAAATTAAGCGGCGGCGGATTTGCCCCGGGAGAAAAATTAGTTATTTATTTTAACGGCGAAGCAAACCAAGAAGCAAAAACTGATAACCAAGGAAGATTTACTAGCGATTTGAAAGTTCCACCGATTGCCAGCGGCAATGAAAACAAAGCGGTTGATATCAAAGTCGACGGACAAAATTCAAAAATGACTTATAGTATCAGCTTCGTTATTGAGAAATAAAAAAAGATAGATAAAAAAACACCCCATTAGCTAGGGTGTTTTTTGTTTAGAACTTCTTGATAAATATTTAGTAATTTTTTTAAATGATTTTCCAGAGTCAATTCAGAAACACTAGCAATTGCTTTTTGAGAAATGTCGGGCGGTAAATTATCCAAAGAATTAATTTTAGCCACTAGGTCGTCAACATTTTCTGATTCAAATAAAAAGCCATTTTCTCCTTCTTTAACTAATTCTGGTAAACCGCCAACTTTTGCCGCAATCACCGGCGTGCCCATGCTGAGCGACTCCAAAAGAGTAAAAGGCATATTCTCCGGCCAACGAGAAGGAATAATTACTGCCCTAGCGGAAGATATTAAAGAATCTAACTCCGCACCAAATTTGAAGCCCAAAAATTCTACTCGTTCTTCCAGTTTGTATTTTTTGGTTAAAGCTTTTAATTTTTCTTCCTCCAAACCAATTCCAGCAATCTTTAAAAAGCTTTGAGGAGATTTCTGCAAAGCTTTGAGTAGTAAATCGACGCCTTTTTCATTACTCAAACGACCATAATAAAGAAGGTAGTTCTCTTTCTTGATTTCTGCTGGTTTTTCTGAAGAATCGATAAAATTCAAAAGTACTGAAATTTTTTCCGCCGGCCAAGAAAATTTTATTGCTTCATTTTTCACAAATTCACTTGGAGAAATAAAATGATCAATACCGTTTTCGTAATATTTTTTGACCCGATGATGAAACCACATTTCAACATAAGCAACCAAACTGCGGAAATAAGAATTATCCAAACAACGATACTCCAAGCAGTGATGATAGTTGCCATCCTGACAACGCTCACAAAAAGAATTCTGGGTATATAGTTTGTAGTTTGGACAAAATAGTTTGTAATCATGCAGATGCATCACTATTTTAATTCCTCGCTTTTTTGCTGGCGCAAGAATTGATGGAGAAATTTGATGATAAATATTATGGAGATGAATAATATCTGGTTGAAAATCATCAAGCAGACGAGCAAATTTTCGACGAGCTGACCAACTATAAATAATTCTGCCCGGAGTACGAATAAGATCAAAAATATTATTGCGACGAAAATCCAAATTAGAAACAAAATATTTTGTCCACGGTGAAGGTCGGTTACTCGGATGATTCATCGAAAAAACAGCAAGCTCATGTCCAGCATCTTCCAAGGCGGCTGTGATATCGAGAAAATATTTTTCGGCACCACCGCGGCGATAATTGAATTTATTGACTTGAAGAATTTTCATACAAAAATAAGCTTTACTTTTACCATAAAAACGGGCTAATATTATTATATCATAATCATCTGCTATGAAAAAATTAAATTTTAAAATTAAGTACGAATGGAGCTTGATTTTTATTTTTTTAAGCATCCCTCTAATCATCTTGGCTCAGCTACCAATTCTTCTTTCTTTGGTGGCAATATTTTTCTCGATTATCTTTTTTGTTGGTATTAATTGGCCAAAACTTGGTCTTTTCCTTTTTATCTTCTTTCGACCAACAGTTGATTTCTTATACCAATACCGCCTCACTAATGAGTCTTCTTTTAATTTTACTTCTCTTTTCGCCATTCTGACCATTGTTTTTTGTTTGCTAACAATTATTAGAAATTACCGCGAATTACCAAAATTTAATGCTATTTGGACTTGGTTAATATTTTTATTTATTGGCGGTTTATCTATTTTTTATACTATAAATCAAGGAGCAACTATTGATGAATTTTCTCGTTTGTTTAGTATTTTTCTGTTGTTTGTTACTTCTTACCTACTACTTAAAACGCCAAAAGATTTAACTAATTTAATTAGAGTAATTATTTTTTCTGCCGCTATTCCGGTATGTGTTGGCTTCTGGCAACTATATTTTGAAATTGGCATGAGCGAAGAAGGAACGAATCGAATTTTTGGTACTTTTGCTCATCCAAACATGTTGGCCTACTTCTTGATTCTGCCAGTTACCTTGGCAACTTTCGCCGCCCTCAACTTGGGCAAAAAAAGAATCGAGAGTTATGGTTATTCAGTGGTAGCTCTGGTTTTGATAATTGCTTTAGCTTTTACTTATACCCGCGGTGCTTATGTCGCCCTGGCTTTGGTGTTTTTAATTGTTGGCTTGGTAAAATTCCGTGCTTTTTTATTAGCCGCTGCTTCCCTGGCCTTTGCCTTTTATCTGGTTGTCCCCCCAATTACGGCTCGCGTTAATAGTCTGATTAATTTTGATCCTTATGGTTCAATTGGTTGGCGCATTACTCTTTGGACTGATAGTATTTCTTATTTTCGAGAAAAACCTTGGTCCGGCAATGGTCTTGGTACTGGTCCCTTAGTGA
>CAZCFX010000001.1:0-4273 GCA_964498085.1 uncultured Gammaproteobacteria bacterium | reverse complement strand
TATTTTCGAGAAAAACCTTGGTCCGGCAATGGTCTTGGTACTGGTCCCTTAGTGATTGCGGAAAATCGTGACTTCAAACTTGGAGCCACCGAACCTCACAACGACTATTTAAAAATAGGTCTAGAAAATGGAGCGGTTGGTTTGTTGTCTTATTTGGCAATAATTTTCAGCGTTCTAATTGATTTTTATCGCAGTTTTAAAAAGCAGAAAAAACCAAGACTAAGAATGCTAACCCTGTTTTCTTCGGCTTGTTTAATCGGCCTCTCAATCATGAGTTTCGGTGATAATATTCTTAATGACACTGCTCTACAATGGTCGCTCTGGGCGCTCTTTGGCGCGATTCTCGCCAACAATTATTTCCAGAAAAAAGACTTAAAGAATTAAAAAAACGGACCGATAATGGTCCGTTTTTAATAGGTTAATTTATTTGATTATTTGATCGGTATTCAAGTCAACTTTACGACTAGCTTCGCCAGGCAAATTAACTACCGCGCTTTCAATTCTACTACCACTCTGTTTTTGCCAATAAAGATTATAGGAAGAATTTTTTGCTTGTTCAAAAATTTTATTCGGCAAACGATATTCAATACTAATTTCTTTACTTTTTTGCGGATCAACGGTAAAGAAATAACCAAAAACTGTTTTATTTAAAGCGGTGTCATTATAAACATCAACCTCGGTTTCTGGACCATTAGCAGCAATAAAAGTACTTCCTAAAGGCACCAAAACACGAGTATAACTGCGATATTTTGTGGTTCGCCAGTCATATTGACCATTATGCTGATATTTCAAATTAAGCTTTGCTTTGAGGCTATCGGTCTCTTTTTTTAAGGTATAAGACCAATTTTTGGCTACCACCGCATCACTCTTGAAGGCAGCCAAATTAGCATCAACAATCATTAAATAATCACCTTCGGAATTTTTTACTTCCCCGGCCCAACCAAGGTTTTTGATTAATTCCTGGCCAGTTGGGTTGTTGAGATAAACTTGAATATTTTTCTTGGCCAAATTATTGTTAACCAAATCCAAAATCTTTGGATAATTATCGTAAGATAAAGCGGTTAATCTCTTTTTTAATTCTTCAAAAATATCATTAATAATTTCCTTGCGATCCCAGGAAGAAATGTTTTGTTTGGTATAGCTAACTTCTACTTCATATTGCAAAAGCTCTTGGAAGTTATCGCCTTTATAGACAACATTCTTTACTTTTATTGGTCCAACCAAATCGATTAAGTCAGCAGCAAGCGCTGGATTGATTGCAACCACGCCGGCAAAATTAACCGGATTTTTTTTATCCAAAATAACTTCTTGGCGATAAGTGTCTTCAATCTGGCGAGCGGAAGTTGGCCAATCCGGAGACCAGTTAGCATCACGCAAAAACCAACGATCAGTTTTGATATATTTTTTGATTGGTGCTGGCGGTACAATATTCAAAGTATCTTTTACCGGCATATCGAGGTGGTAAATATCTTCAGCAAAAAACTTTTTTATTTCTCCGTTTTTCACAGTTAGAATTCCATAAGTGCCAAGGAAACCGCCAGTCGGCCTTAGTTCATCATTATTTTGCAGAAGAATTAAAAAGTTAGCTTCTTCCGGACTGCCAACAAAATAGGTTGATAATTCCGCCAAAGGAACCACTGAATCAAGAAGATAATTTATTTCTACTAATTTTTTATCAATATCTTGAATTTGAGAAGACACCGGCAACAAAATACCAATCTGGTGAATTTTTTCTAAATTCAAACTTGCCAAACTAATATCAGCCTTGATGCCATTCAACTCCGGCACGCTTTCTTTGGCTAATCTAAAAAGTTCTGATTTCTTTTCTTCAGAAAGATTATTGAAATCACCACTTGGTGAAGAAGAAATTACTTCCTGAAAACGGCTAGCCAGAACTGCCGAATTGTTAACCGCTCGACTCAAAATTTCTCCGGTTTTAGTTAGATAGATTAAATCATCAATTTGATTACGGTAAACAAAGAAATTCTTCATTAAAGGTTTGGAGGCAATGAATTCTAGATCTTTATTGGCTTGAGAAAAATGTTTTTGGGCTTCCTGAGCTTTTTCAGAAGCAGCGGTAAAATCTTTGGCCTTAACCGCCTCAACTGCTTGGTTGATTGCTGTTTTGGCACTCATTTCTGAAGCATAAAGGGTGCGAAAACGATTAAAGGTTGGTAGAAAAAATAGTAAAAATAAAATCACCGCCCCGACAAAAAGCCAGGCGGCGGTTTTTAGTATTAGTAGTAATATTTGCAAAGTATTTTTTTTCCAAGGCATAATCAATGTTTTTTCTGTTTATTTTTTATGTTTAATATTTCCTTTTCTTTTTCTTCATCGACAACGACAATCTTTTTACCGTGAATAATATTATAAATAAAGAAATCGGCAATATCCACGCGATAAGAATATTCGCGATAATCCATAATCGTGTAGTTCAGTTCTCTTCCCAAATCTTCTTCCAATTCATTAATTAAAGGAATGAGTTTGTCGCGGTTGAAGCGGCCGACCAACAAGATGTCGGTTTGCGATTTTGGATTGCTGACCAAGCTGCCGCTAAGAATGAATACTTTTGGTGAACAGGATAATTTTATTTTTTCCACAAAAGCATTGTTGGAAAGAATCTGTGATTTTACTATTAAGGCTTTTAGTTCAGAAAAAAGAACGAAGTCTTGATTGACGTGATAATATTTTTTTTCTGTTTTGCTGCGATCTTTTTCTTCCGATTCAGAATCTTCTTCATCGCACGATAACAAGCCAAAAGACTGGAGATTTTCCAATTCCCGGCGAATTGAGTTAACTTGCATTTTTAGATCTCGGGCCAGTTGGCGCAAGTAAAACTTCTCATCCTGATTAAGGACAAAAATTTTTAATAATTTCACTCTCGCTTGAGATCCAAATAATTTCGTGAGCATTTGTTTATTCACTGCTTTGTTGTATAATAATAATATAACAAGCGACTAAAAGCGTCAAACTAAAAATTCAATTGAACTTAATTTTTTATGTACAAAATTGCTCCCTTAATTCTTAACTCCGGAAAGAAGAGTGGCGGCGCCGGTCAAATCTTCATCGCTCAACCCGATGCCCAAAAAGAAGATTCTGCCGGAAAACTTTTTATCCTCTTTGAAGCGATTGGAAAAAGTGCCGATTTGAATCAAGTTGCCGACTTCTTGATTGCCAACTTAAATTACTATTACTACGAAAACGAAAAAATTGCCCTTTTGGGATCAATCAAAGACTTAAAACCGGAAAACATCTTTGAAAGTGCTCTCGCCAAAACTAATGCTGAATTTTGGGAATGGATTAATAATGAAAAACTATCTTTTAACCCGCGTGAAGCTAGCATTACTGCCGGCATTGTTTTGGATAAAGAAATTCACTTCTCTTCTTTTGGCTCCAATAGTATAAAATTGGTATACAGAAAAGGCGGCACTTATGAAATTGTTGACCTCCTAAAAAACGAACCAGAAAACGAAGGTGGCGACAAAATTTTCTCTTCCGTAATCAGCGGCCAATTACCACCTGATTCTTCTTTTATTTTGAGCAATGAGGCCTTGCCTGAATACATTTCCGAAGAAAGCCTAAAAGACATCGTTTCAAAATTACCACCGATTAGCGCTTCTGAGCAACTAAAAAATACCCTAGCAGCTTCAAATTCTTTTGTGCCCTTTTTGGCAATTATTGTTAAGAGTACAAAAATGAATCCAGAAAATCGAGAAGCGAATTATTCTGATTTTACAAATGCTCATTCTTCAATGAATAATTTGAATTACACCGAAGAAAAAACCGAACGTCTACTTTCTCCGATTGGCACCATCAACCTAAAAAAAGGAGTAAAGAAAGCTGGCAGTTTTTTGGAAAAATTCATGCCAAGACCAAAAAATCCAGAATTAAATTCCAGAAATAATCAAAGAGAAGAAATTAGAAAAGAAGAAACAAACAGATCACCTCTAATTTCTCCAATTAGTGCTGGCCCTCAGAAAATCGGAATTTCCGAACCAATGCGCCGTCGCACAGGAAAAGGTGGTAACTCTGGGCCAAAATTAGAAGTGGTTAAAGTTATTCTCCGAGTAATTGCAATTAGCTTCAAAGGTTTTCTAAAAATTTTCCATATTTCCTTTTGGAAAGATGCTCCAAAAAAGACAAAGAAATGGTTTTTAGCCTTGAATCTCCAACAAAAAATCCTTTCAGTGATATTGGTAATTATCTCTCTTACCCTATTAATTAGTCTATTTTTTACAGGCAATATTAATCAGGCTCGCCAAGAAAAAAAGAT